>CAZZXJ010000099.1:0-1135 GCA_964657905.1 uncultured Stigonema sp. | reverse complement strand
GTCTAGTGTTCTGAAGTTCTGCTTTTGTTTCTTGAAGTTCTTGTTTGGTAGCTTCAAGCTCAGCTTTTATATTTGTATAATCAGCTTTAATCTCTCTTAACGTCTCTAACTCGGACTGCAACTCTTCGCGTGTGCGTCTGAGTTCTTCTATTGACCTTTCATAGTATCCTAGGGGTGTTTTCCAGTTACTGTTACCTGTTTTAGTCATAATGAAAATATATCTATTTCATTTATTTATTGACTTGACAAAAGATTTTGATAACTCTCAGGAGCTAACATAAAAGTCTTTTTAGTATCATAACTTTCCATTGTGTCATGCCAAAACTCACATAGTAAACCATACTTAATCCAGTCTTCGATAGCTCTCCTTTTCAGTTCTGGAGCTTTTTCAACTAAAGCAGCCATCATTGCTGCATTTTGTTGAAGTTGTCCGTAAACTTTTAGGACATCATTTATTGATGTATTCTCGTTCAACTTACTCAGTTCATAGCATTCACTCAATTGATAAATATCAACATCGGAAAGCATACCACCCGGCTTTAATTCTATTTTCAGTATCCGTCTACATCGATCAAAAGGATTTGGTAAAGCATGAAGCAAATACTTTTTAAATTCATTCCGAATCTTTTCAATTTGCCCATCAACGATTTTATCTATTTTATCAACTATTCGATTAGTATCTAGAACTAACTTATCTTCTAAAATATTAAGTTCTGCCAATGTAATCTCAGCGATGTCTTGAGTAGAGTTCAACGCCTTCATGACCACAAGCGAAATCTGGTTAATGCGATTTTCCAGGTAAAAATCTGTTTGCCCAACCGTTTCTCTTAAATCTCTAATGGCTATTTCACGTAATTGATCTAATTTTTCAAGGTTACACTTAACTTTCTCATCAGCTACATTTAGTAGAGACTCAATATCAGTTTTTACCTTATTTTCTAATTTCTCGGCTTGGTCAATACGTTTTTCAGCTATATAATCAACCTTGTTAGCCAGAGGGAAGAGTTTTGTATCGAACAAGTCACTAATCTCTTCGCTACTCTTCTTGACAAAATCCCGTGTAACCTCCTTCAATTCACGTTTTAATTTTTTAACAAAGCCGCCAACTACCCATCCCAGCATTTCTCTGCATCCT
>CAZZXJ010000098.1:1572-13650 GCA_964657905.1 uncultured Stigonema sp. | reverse complement strand
AAGAGTGTTTGTGATCGTAACATCTTATTTAAATGCGCTTTGCATCCCAAATATAAATAGAAATCGAATAGTGGTTCCTTGTGGATATATTATTGGGATGTTCTTCGTCATTCTTCCTCTCGCATCCTTCATGAAGCGGGACATTCAAGTATAGAAAGATGCCATGCAAACTGCTGTAACGCCTGTCCGGGGAGTCCGTTGGCGCATTCCAATTGTCCTTGCCGTAACAGTGTTCGTCAACTACCTGGAGCGCAACAACCTCCCGCTAGCCATCCCACGCATCGCTCAGGATTTTGGCTGGACTGTTCGCGAGATTGGTTCAAACGGTGAATTATTGTTAGCCGCGTTCTTTGTGCCGTATGCGTTGTCGAACATACTACTTAGCCCATTTGCCGAGCGGTTTAGTCCTAAGTACAGTACGATCGCTGCCGTGGTGTTGTTCTCGCTATTTACTATCCTGAGTGCGCTGCTGGGACAATCGCTGACTGCACTGATTGTGCTACGCCTGCTTCTAGGACTGAGTGAGGGTGTCCACATCCCCATGCTGAGTGCGCTTACTAGCCGTTGGTTTCCAGTAGGTGAGCGCTCAAAAGCCAATGGGATTTGGGGTGTGGGGATATTACTTGCCACCGCGATCGCGCCACTAATCATCGTCCCATCAATTCATGTTATCGGCTGGCGGACTACATTTGCTGTACTTGGAGTAACTGGTTTACTGCTCTCAATTCCGCTTGTTTGGTTTTTTGTACAGGATGAGCCGCGCCGTGACCGCCGTGTCAGTGACACCGAACTGGCATATATTCGTGCTGGGCATGGGATGTCTGATGTTGCAGCTTTGAGTTCGCCCAAGACAAGTTATCTGCGCGATCAACGATTCTGGTTAGCTGTCCTTGGTGGTACGCTCAATGCCTTTTGTGCCTTTGGTCTGCTCAATTGGTTACCGACCTACTTTAACCGTGCTAAAGGGATCGACTTTGAACACTTAGGGTGGCCACTTGCATTGGTTTTTGCAGCAGGTATTGCAGGCATCCTCCTCATGGCTTACCTAGGCGATCAGCTCCAACGTCGAACGCTGCTTGCTAGTGGGGGTTTTCTGATGGCAGGTGTAATGGTATACATTGCGTCAAGTGCTAATAAAGAGGGACTCTTGGTGCTATTCTTCGCGCTTGCTGTATTCTTCCAAAGTGCCTATGGTGCTCAAGAATACGCCATTGTTCAACGTCTGTTGCCTGCCAACCGAGTTGGTTCTGGCACTGGACTGTACAATGGGCTTTCGGTGCTGTTTGGTGGTGTCGGTGGTTCGCTTATCCCCGGCTCGCTCATTGCTACAACTGGCAGTTTCGACGCGGGAATGTTGAGTATCGTTGTGGGTGCTTTAATTGCAGGATTGGTAATGTTTGTGTTGGCGCAGATGATTAAGTATTGATTGACACTCCCACGGCTTGTAACCGTAGGATTCTTGAGGAGTCCAAAAATGCGATCGCGTTGTCTGCTCTCGCTCTGGTTGGGATTGTGTTCATTAAAAACTTACGCTTTCTTTCAACTTCGTTGAAGTTACACGACCTGTCGAAACACCTTGTGCCGCCACCGTCACTCTCGATGTGAAATTTGTTGCTTGCCGCCGCCCAGATCCTCTCTCTGACATTTTGTTTGCAATCATCTTTTTCTAACTAACTCGTTTTCTCAAGTTTCATCGTTAGAGATTGGAAACAGCCTCAGCGACAATGACGAGTTTTCTACTGCGTCTGATGAAGAGAGTGCGATCGCTTTAACTATTGTACGTAAATTGTATGTAAAAAATAACACAATTAATCTAGTAGCTACATGACAAAGATTTCCCCGCAATTCCCACGATTACAACGAGTATTGTCTTTTAAAGAAAAATCGTCCAGTAGACGACACAGAACCTTAAGCAATTAACTGGCGTGGAATCAAGACAGATGTCGTAAAGCTCGCATCCAGAGAAATCGCATTGGTTGTGCCGCTTTTGTCAGGCTAAAACTCAAGGACTTAGCTGACTCTACAGGTCAAACTTGCAAGCCTTGCGATCGGGTCGCGTTTCGTTCGCGCAGCGTCTCCGCCAGGAGAAGAGAAGCAATCCCTACAAGGAGTGGGATTCCTCGCCGTTTTCTTTGAGTAAGTCTTTAGACGAGAGCGCGAATCGTGTCTTGATCACTAAACTCAAGACAATCGTAGTTGAAGTGGCCAAAACCTAGAGAGTCACCGAACTCCCCGTAAATCTCCAACCAACCATCATCACCATCAGTCGTTACATGAACCGCATAAGTGAGCGTCTTACTGATGACCACTTTGTACAACCTGACTGAACCGTAGTCCGCCCTTTCCACATTCTCGTAGTAGAAGTTGTAAGAAGACTGCACGCTGTCTGGTGCAGTTGCCTGATCAGTATTCTCTCCAAGAGTCTTCACGAAGTCTCTGATTTCGGAATTTTGTTGTACGGCTTGCTTAAATGCGTCCAGGTAAAATTTTTGGGCTTGTTCAGGGGTCAGATGATCCGCCCCAATTGCTTGACTGACTACATTGCCTTCAGGGTCATAAGCCCAGGTTGATACCTGATTACCTTGGGCATCATACAGTTTTCCTGAATCTCCTTGATCATTCCAAATAAAGCCTTCAATACGGAAGCTCTTGCCCCCCCACTTTGGGGGAACCTCTTTGGTATAAACTCGCAAACTCTGAGCGGACTCCAACACAGTACCGCTTGGAAAGATAAACTCTTTAGTGTTGCTAGCTAAAGTAACTTTCCAGCCTGATAAATCTGCCAAGGTCGAACCCTGATTGGTAATCTCGATGTATTCATCAGCCTGATTTCTCTTGACTTGACCCTGATAAATAAGATCTGTGATCACAACCTTGCCCACCATGATTTTCTCCTTGACTATAGTTGACGCCTAGAAAGTCAAATAAACTGTAATCGACCACGGGGCGACCGCAGAATAAAACACAATGCATCTCAATAATTTCTGCCGCATTTGCGCAGGCTGATGCTAAACCACCTCACCTCTTAAAATTTACTTTATAAATGACCTCTAACCCTCAATTTAGGTTACTATGCCCTAAAACCCTACTGTAGCCTCATAATGAGACTCGCTCAATTTTTCGGTCAGATAAGGTCATTAGCTGCTACGCTCGTCCTGCTTAGTATCCTTGGATGTTCGTCAACATTAAAAAAGCAAACGCCGACACTAGGGCAATCACCAACAATACAAAAGTCACCACAACCGTCATTCAAAGACACGACACCGACTAAAGCATTAACCAGTGTGCATCTCACCTTGGGAAATCCCAGTGGTGCTATAGCAAGTGTTGGCAATCCTGATAATTATCTGTTGATTAAGCCCCAGTATGCATTGTCTTACAACCGCAGCAAAGGAATTTCCAACTGGGCCTCTTGGCAACTTAATAAATCATGGTTGGGAACGACAGACCGTCAAGATAACTTTCGTCCTGATGATGCATTGCCTCAGGGATGGCAACAGGTCACTCCTAATGCTTACAGTGGTTCTGGTTACGATAGAGGTCATCTTGTGCCGTCTGCCGATCGCACTCGGTCTACTGAAGATAACTCTGCCACCTTCTTAATGACCAACATGATGCCGCAAACGCCAGACAATAATCGACACACCTGGGAAGGTTTGGAAAGCTATTGTCGAGATCTGGTGAAACAAGGCAAAGAACTTTATATCATTGCCGGACCCTACGGAAGCCAAAAGCAATTGCTCAAAGCTAAAGTAGTAGTTCCGAAGACAACCTGGAAAGTTGTTTTCGTATTAGACAGCCCTGGTAGTGGTGTTAGTGGTGTGACTCAAAACACTCGTGCCATTGCTGTTAACATACCCAATCAACAGGGGATCAACTCTGACTGGAGAACTTATACAGTTAGTGTTAAGACACTAGAAGGATTAACAGGTTATCACTTTCTTTCTAATGTTCCTACAGCTATCCAGGATGTGATTGAGAAAAAAATTGATCCAAATTCTAATGTTTCACAGCAGTCTAGTCCCATAACTAAAGATGCAAGTCTAAATTCTACAAAATCAACGGGAAAAACTACAAAACGGACTACAACGACTAGAAAATAAACTCGATTTGGTAGTCCGACTTACCCCTTCCCCAAGTGGTTGGGACTTGGTAAAAAACAGGATCAAAAATAGGTTTAACTTTAGGCAGTTGGGCGTTGGGGGACTTCAAGAGTGCTCATTTACCCCCCTTTTTTGTTGGACTACTCATTATTGATTAACTCTTCAAGTTGCTCAACACAATCGCCAATTTCTGTAATATCAATATTTAGCTCGCCAATATCAAAAGGCTCAGCATTAACCTGTGCAGCAAAAGCCTTAACTAAGTTTTGTAAATGACTGGTTAGTTTTTTAATTTCTTGTTCATTCATGATTAAAAACTGTGCTATGTTTTCTTTTTTTTACTCTAACACTAAAGGAGTTAATACTGTAAGCGTCTGAACCGCTATTAGTGATGACGGGTTTTCTTATAATTAAAAAGTCCACCTGAGCGGACTTTGTTTGTGTAGCCATAACTTTCTAGTCGCTAGGGCTGTATATGGGGGTTATATATGCAAAGCAAAATTGCCGATCACTGCTGATCAGTAGTAGTTGATGGCTGAGTTGATGGCGGAAATGTTTGAGGTGCAGGCTGAGGATTCAGAAGGGCCCGCCAAGTCTGAATTTGCTCTCGCGCCGCGCTGTAAGCAGCAGTATCCCTGGGAATCAGCTTGGCTGTCTCGATCCCTCTGGCAACATCAGACTCACTTTGAGAGCGTGCAATGTCTAACAATTGCTGACTCCATTGGTCAAGGGCTACATTGACATCGTTGCGTAGGATGCTACTGCTTGGCACTCGCTCCGCCAGCCGAATTGCCTCTACTAAGGCATCTGGTGTTCCAGCAAGTGCTACTTCCCGCGCTTTATTCCAGTTTTCTCTAGCACGGATTTGCCCTCGCCAGTCATTTATAGCCGCTTGTGCTTCACCCGAAAGGGATCGCCCTGGTGTTATTTGTTGAGCGGTAGCAATGGCAGCGGGTAGATCATTGTTATGAGCCAGTTCTCGCGCCTGATCTAAGAAAGGCTGGTCTTGGATTCTTTGAATTTTATCCGTCCAAGTCGCTATTCTGCTTTGTGCTTCTCTATGTAATGCACGACCTCGGCGGATTTGACTTGCTTCGGCGATCGCTGCTTGCAATCCGTTAATATCCTCTACCATGGCCAGTTCATCAGCGCGATCCAAATAAGGTTGGTCTTCGATGGTCTGTATCTGGGCTACCCAGCGACCAATTTCTTGTCTTGATTCTTTAGCGCGGGGGTTGCTAGCAGGGATCAGCTGCGCTTCGTTAATTGCAGCCGTTAGATCAGGGATTACTCCTCCGGTGGCTAGCGATCGCGCTTTTTCTAGGTGGGCAACATCTTCAATTTCTAACTGCCAACGAGCAATCAGTTTTTGCGCTTTTTCATGAGTTGGTCTTGTAGAATCAATTTGTTGAGCTTGGGAGATTGCTGCCTCTAAACCTGCAATACTACCTGTCCATGCACTTCTTTGCGCCTCAGCTAAGGCAATAAAATCCTCAGTTTGCGACTGTAGTCCAATAGTTGCAGGAATTTTTTGGGCAATCAAGATAGCTTCATCCGCATTTTGTTGCTCCAGCTTTTCTTTAGCTAATTCCAGCATCTTGTTTCCAAATCCTGGAATTGCCTCTTGAGCCTTTTGATAAACGTAACTGTTTTGCCCAATGGACTGTGCCAGATTAATAGCTTTGAGTAAATTATCTACTGCCCTACTCTTGGATAGACTTTCAGCTTTTGCCAACTTATCGCCATCTTCCCTATTGCTGACAATCAGTTGACTTAATTCGTCGTACTTAGTACCCGTCCAGTATTTATTATTCACACGTAGCAATCTGGAAGCTACCATAAATGCTTGATGCCAGTGTTCTTGGCGTATTTCTCCTTCCGCTTCTTTATAGATGTCTTCTGCTTTCGACCAAGTTGATTGCCACTTGGCAGTTTTCTCGTCTACGAATTTATAAGTAGACACATCTTGGGGAATCTGGTGAGCAGTCGCGATCGCTTCGTCTAATTTCCCTGCTTGAAAACTCTGCTCGGCTAGCTGCAAAATATCCCCCGACCATTGTTGTAGAAAATGATCAATTTCTGTGCGCAGTGGGTGATTGAGTGGCAGTTCCTTCACCAAGGCGATCGCTTGCAGTAGGTCCTTCACCGTTTGCTTAGAAGCCGCCAACTGAGCGCAGTTTAGCCGCATCGACGCACTTGCCAAAGGCCAAAAAATCGATGGACAGTTTGGCGCAGATGGTAGCTTGAGGAGCATCCCCATGGACATCAATGCTATAGCGCCAGGAACCAAGGTTAACAGAAACACCCATAACACCCAGCTTGTCATCCAACGGGGTAATTTTCCATAACTTTTGCTTGGTGGGGTAGTTCCTTGTGCCTGACTGTTTAAAGGTGGTGGTTCAGAATTGCTTTGTTTTGATCGCTTCACAAGTTTGGAGGTAGAACCAGTAGCTGGAACACCAGATAGATGATCGCTGTTGTGCTGACCTGGGGATAATCTAGTCATTTCATCTGGATCTCTTGCTCTGGCTGGTGACCAGCTTTCTGGAATATCCCGCTCTGTCATGTCTCACACCAAAATAATTTAATAGCGATAGTTGCTGCTGTAGTAACTTTCTCCAAACCGAAAAAGCTACCTCTTGCAATCATATAATTCTATAGCTACTATACAATCTCCAAAATCAAAAGCAATTTTTTATACTTTACACTGAAGCTGAAGATTCCGCACGCAAATCGTCAATGAGCTGAGCCAAGTGAGCGCTACTTGCCTGATAAACTGTGTTGCAAAAGTCGCAAGTTGCTTCTGCACCATCATCTTTGGTAATCATGTCTTGCAGTTCTTCCTCTCCCAACATCTTTAATGCTCCCAGTACCCGGTCAAAAGAGCAACGGCAGTGGAAGTTTAGCATTTGGGTTTCAGGAAAGATCACAAGCCCCATGTCTCCTAATAAATCTTGAAAGATTTCAGGCAAAGATAATCCGGCTTGTAACAAAGGCGTAAATCCTGATAAAGCAGCTACTCGTGATTCCAAAGTTTCTACCAAGGCTTCGTCTCTGGCTGCTTTGGGCAACACTTGCACGAGTAACCCTCCAGCCGCCGTCACCCCACTTGCACCCACAAACACACCTAAAACTAGTGCTGAAGGTGTTTGTTCCGAACTCACCAGGTAATGAGTTACGTCTTCTCCAATCTCACCCGAAACGAGTTCCACAGTACTGGAGTAAGGGTAGCCGTAACCAACATCGCGCACGACGTAAAGATAGCCATTACCTACTGCACCACCGACATCTAGCTTACCTTTGGCATTTGGAGGCAGTTCCACATCTGGGTTTTCTACATAGCCGCGTACCGTTCCATCCAAGCCCGCATCTACCAATATACCACCTAAAGGTCCATCGCCTTTGACCCGGACATTGACTCTAGACCCAGATCGCTTCATACTAGAAGCCATTAACAAGCCCGCTGTCATAGTCCGACCCAGCGCCGCCGTCGCCACATATGAGAGCTGATGTCTAGCCTTTGCTTCTTCTGTTAGACGTGTGGTGATTGCACCTACTGCACGAATCCCGCCCTCAGCAGCTGTGGCGCGAATTAACTGATCCGCCATGAAAAACCTTACCAATAATGTCTTACTGCTCACCCCTGCTTTTTAGCATGGGATTGATAGTTATCTTAGTATAACTAAACTTAACTTAAAACAAATGTGTAATCAGTGGGATAAAATGTTGGAAAAATTGTTAGTAGTTAGTGGTGAGCCACTAACCACTAACAAAAATGCTAGGTAATTTTCAACAAAGTCAACTGCGGATAGAACTTGAAGCATCAGCCACTGCAATTCGCGATAGTTTGGTGCGTCCTGACCAACTAGAAAAATGGTTACTCTCAGGTCGCTTTGCCTCTGGAATGCCCGAAGAACTGCATCCAGGATTGGAATATACTAGTAAAATCGGAATATTCCCGATCCATCATCAAGTAAATGTAGTCAGATCCAACTGTCTGCGCTTGCTACTCAGTCAAGGAATTGACGGCTTTCAAGAATGGTATTGGGGAGAAGGTTGGGTTCAGTCTCGCCTAGAAGGAGTGACAGCTCTACCGCTTGGTTTTGGGCAAACCCTGAGTTTACTGAGTTTGCGCTCGTTTTTGGCAAATAAAGGGCGTTGAGTCGTCAAAAACCCGGTTTCTTGAAGAAACCGGGTTTCTCATTCCGAAGCGTCTTGAAGTTGTGCTGTGCGTATCGATACCTGCTGTGTCTGATTTCCACGCTGCACCCTGAGCTGCAATACCTGACCGAGGCGACTGCCTTCCACAATGTTAAGCAATTGTTCGCCTTTGGTAATTTGTTGTCCATCAACCTGAACAATAACGTCTCCCGGACGCATACCTGCTGTTGCTGCTGGGGAATTGGGTACAACTCGACCTACCAAAACACCATTAATTTCTGGCAATTGGATGGGGGAATTGGGGTTAGCATTCAGTCTCTTTGCCACTTCAGGAGTTAAATCCTCCATTCCCACACCTAAATAAGGATGAGCAACTTTTTCACCACGTTGCAGTTGGGCGGCAATTGTTTTAGCTTTATCAATGGGAATAGCAAACCCAATACCTGTTGCGTCGCCACGAATTGCAGTGTTGATGCCAATGACTTCACCTTGGGCATTCAATAGTGGTCCGCCAGAGTTACCGGGGTTGATGGCGGCGTCAGTTTGAATGAAATCCAAGCGTTTGTTAGCAATGCCAACTTGGACGCTGGAACGTCTGAGGGTACTGATAATTCCTAGGGTAACGGTATTATCTAATCCTAAGGGATTACCCACTGCGATCGCCCAGTCTCCAACTTGGACATTAGCTGAAGAACCCAAAGGAGCAACGGGTAAATCGCCCCCAGCGTTAATTTTAACGAGCGCCAAATCGGTCACTTCATCAGCGCCTTGAACTTTGCCTTCCAAGGTGCGACCATCTTTAAGATGGACTGTGACTTTATCAGCCTTATCGACCACATGGGCATTGGTAAGAACCAACCCACTCTTGTTAATTATGAAACCTGATCCCAAACCACGCAATTGTTGTGACGGCAACTGCTGAGGCAAGCTATCACCAAAAAACTGCCGCAAAAAGGGGTCGTCCAAGAATGGTTCAGGAACGCGACGAGTAATTGTGCGCTCAGTATCAATCCGTACAACTGCTGAACCAACACGATTGACTGCTGCTGTGACAAAGCTACTATTACTTACAGGAGCAGATGTGGTCAATTGCTGTTGGGCAATTAGTTGTGGCAAGTCAGCAGTCACGATGTCTGGCGCTGGTTCTGCGAGTGTTGGGGACACCTGCAGGGTGCCAACAGTTAGTACAACTCCTAGAACTATGGCTAAGACATGGGTGCTGAGTTGGTGTATAGACAGAGATAGTTTGGATGGCATAACGAAAACCTTATTCTTTAGCTTAATGTTGTTAAATGGTGACAATTCGCTCTAAAGCTATTTTTACAGGTTTGAAGGGAGTCTCCGCGATTTTTCTAGTCCGAGCCGGAGCGCAAGTTGCCCATCATTAAATTTATCAATATTGGTTAAAAAGCTAATATGGATATTTACCTTTTCAAGGTTCGGATTTTACCCATAAATTCTATTTTGGATTTTAACCGCAGATGGACCCAGATACTCTACCCTTGTTCATAGGCTAGGATTTTAGTACTGCCAGCACCTCGATAACAACCCATGAATGGATCGAACCGATTAAGTAAAGAATCCTTGCCCAATGCTCACCAAGATGAAGATCTGCTGAGTGACGATACAAACCACGCTCATACAGACCATACACATAAGCATGGACAGTCGGTTCATCCTCACGTCCATAGTGAAGAGTCTTTGCGGCGAATTGTCAATCGGCTATCCCGTATAGAGGGGCATATTCGGGGCATTAAGACAATGGTGCAGCAAAGTAGCCCTTGTCCTGATGTTTTATTGCAAATCGCTGCCGTGCGGGGTGGACTGGATCGAGTAGCGCGAATTGTGCTGGATGAACATTTAACTGAGTGTATTGCCAGAGCAGCACAAGAGGGCAATATTGAAGTTGAACTTGAACAACTTAAAGCTGCTTTGGATCGGTTTTTGCCTTAGATACCTTAGATACCAGGCGATTGGAAATCGCGGCTACACAGGCAAAACCCACCTAGCCTTCGGCAACGTCTTCGACGAACGTGGGTTTAATAAGAGATAAAATGTATTATTATTGAATTTCCCGAAATTTCTAGTCCGCGAAGGCGGACTTAGTTTGTGTAGCCGCGAATTCTATTCGTCAAAGCTAATGGGGTGATTGTATAGCCGCGAATTCTATTCGCTAAGGCTGATGACGTGATTTCTCGAATATGATCTTTGAAAATTATCAATTACACTATTCTTTTAGTGGAAGTTTAGGTAAGCCACCGATTCTTTTTTTACACGGATTCATGGGTAATAGCCATGAATTTGATGAAGCTATAAAATTCATATCTGAAGAATTTTGTTGTCTGACAGTTGACCTCCCCGGACATGGAAAAACTCAAGTTTTGGGTGGTGATGATTACTATAAAATGGCAAATACTGCCTATGCCTTAATCAACTTACTTGATGAGTTAAAAATTTCTAAATGCTTCTTGGTAGGCTATTCCATGGGTGGGAGATTGGCTTTATACCTCACCTTGTATTTTCCCCAACGTTTCCCTAAAGTGGTGCTGGAATCAGCTTCCCCTGGTTTGCTAACAGAAGCGGAGCAATTAGAACGAGTTAACCGTGATCAGCAAATAGCCAGGAAGTTAGTCAGAAGTGTAGCAAAAAGTGATTTTGCCGCATTTTTATCCAACTGGTATAATCAACCGATTTTTGGTAATATCAAAAATCATTCGCAATTTCAGCGTTTGATAGAAACTCGGTTGCCGAATAATCCCATAGAATTGGCTAAATCACTGCTGTTCATGGGTACGGGATGCCAACCTTCATTGTGGGACTCGCTTAAAGACAATACCAATCCTTTGCTTTTACTAGTTGGTGAATATGATGAAAAATTTATAGCTATAAATACGAAAATGGCTAGTATATGTAAATTTTGTCATTTAAAAGTAGTTAGTAATGCTGGTCATAATATCCATTTTGAAACTCCCTTGGCATTTGTTGAAAATGTGAGAAATTTTTTATAGTTCAAGTAGGGGCGCTCTTTACCCCACCCTTACAAGGTGGTCAATTCAATTGAAAGGTGCGTTACGAAGAGCGCTAACTGGGGTCACACACACTCTACACAGATTTTCCAGATGCTTTTAATTCTTCTTGTAACATTTTCTGATACACTTGCGGTAAAGACCGGCTTACAGAGTTAGTTTCTATACCATATCCTAGACTTGTCCAAGTAGGAGAAAGTCGCCGCAAGACTTGATCTAACTTTCCCTGATGCAGCAGTTGAGAAATGTTAGTTCCCCAAAATTGGGAGTCACTCAGCCAACGATAGACAACTGCGTCTTGATACTCTGGTTCAAAACTATAAGTATCCCAAAACATAAACCGCATCGGGTTTGGGTGATAGCGGGGAGCGAGTTGATACCAAGTAGTATTTACTACTTGATACCTGCCGGCAGCTGTGGAACAATTTCCTTTGTTGGGACCGATCTCAATGGCGACGCAAATTTCCGGATGACGCCTGAGGTCGCTGACGTGATGTCCACCATACAAAAGCGAATAAGGACGATTGCTATGAGCTTCACTTGCTGAGATGGTTCGCATTAAAGCGCGGATGTAAGGATCGCCCCCTTTCATTACCAAGGGTGGTTGTTGAGCGCTAAAGACGGGATCAGAATGCGATCGCAAGTCACCATATATATACCACTGTAACAAACATACTAAACCGAGAAGCGCTGCTATCGGTCCTATGAGTTTTTCGACACCTTTGAGTTCAAAGCCTTTCAGAGTCTGACTCCTTCAATAGTCATTAGTCATTAGTCATTGGTCAATA
>CAZZXJ010000098.1:0-1562 GCA_964657905.1 uncultured Stigonema sp. | reverse complement strand
ATTGACTATTGACTATTGACTAACGTTAGCAAATAACTCTCCAAAGCTTTTAGAGGGTACGTCAGCTTTGGCAACAATCTCCACAATTTTATACCGTGCTTCTGGCTCAAACAGTGCCTCTACACAAACCTGGGCGACTTTTTGCCGGGGAATACTACCATCGAACAATGTATCTGCACTCTGCATCACAATCGGGTTAGAGTTATCTTCATTCTTCAACCCACCTGGTCGCACAATCGTATAGGTAAGACCGCTTTTAATGATGTACTCCTCAGCTTGCTTTTTCCAAAGCAATATCAGCCAGAACAAGTTTAGTGGATGGAAAAACTGGGAAGTACACAAAGAAGAAACTAAGACAAAATGCTCAATTCCTTTAGCCTTGGCAGCATCCACCAAATTTTTTGTCCCTTCGTAATCTACCTTATAGGGTCCTGTCGGGTCAAAGCTTGGTTTTGCTCCAGTAGCACACAGCAGCACAGTGCTATCTCCCACAGCAGCGGTCACACTTTCTAAGTTTAACACATCACCCTCTACCAACTCGATGCCAGCAGGTAAAATACCCCTAGCCTTCTCAACATCCCGCACCAAGGCACGAACGGGAATATTCCTCGCTACCAGTTCTTGCACGATTCGCCGACCTGTTTCACCGGCAGCCCCTGCTACAAATGCTTTCATGATCAACCCTATCCTGAGAAACTAATATCTTTGTTTTCAGTCCTCTATTGTAGAGATTAGATAAACTTTATGACACATTCTTGAGGTTTAAGTAAAAATTGTCTTCTAGTGCGAAAAATCCCATCCCACGTGGGAATGATTAATTTAGGCAAACCCTAAGCACTATAAAAATTCATTATGCTTTCCAGACCCTCCGAGTATCAATCCTTTGAAACAACAGAAACAGTTTTGTCTGTGGCATCAAGTCTAGCAGACGTTGAGGAAGCATCCGAAGATGCAACTGTAGGGACACTAACAAGGTTTCACGGTTGTTACAACGACTTTATGGAAATGTTTGCTCCAGCACTTAATGTTGCTGAGTATCTTAACAGTCACGCTTCATGGTTTTCTCGCTGCGCTGAACCCATGAAGGTGGAAACCCTGGGAAATAATGGCTATGCTTTGGGAATTGGTCGCTTTGGCTCTTTTGGTTATGAAGTAGAGCCAAAAATTGGTTTGGAACTGTTACCGCCAGAGTCAGGGGTTTACCGGATTCGTACTATCCCCATTCCTGATTACCAAGCTCCTGGTTATGATGTAGATTATCGGGCATCGCTACAGTTGGTAGAAAATCCGGTAAATAATGCGTTCGCTGACTCGGGTGAGACGACACTGGTGGTGTGGGAATTGGAATTGACAGTTTACATTCACTTTCCCAAGTTTATTCAGCGACTGCCCAAGTCTTTAATCCAATCTACAGGCGATCGGCTACTTAACCAAATCGTCCGCCAAGTATCTCGACGCTTAACTAGCAAAGTACAAGAAGATTTTCATCAATCTTTGGGGATACCTAATCCTTTCAATTCCAAGAAAAAGGATTGTATGTTTTTTGATGAAGAAGAAGAAAA
>CAZZXJ010000097.1:11388-13750 GCA_964657905.1 uncultured Stigonema sp. | reverse complement strand
TTTCCTTCTGCCCTCTGACGAATTCCTTCTGCCTTGCCGCCCTTGGCGGCGTTACTAATCTTCCGGTTAGGAATGATCTTACAGCGAGTTTCATTCCGTTAGACCACAATATAACCCTTCGGGTTCGCAGTCCCCTACGGAGGGTTTCCCTCCGTAGGGGCTGTCTCACCGTAGGGGCGGGGTACCCCCGCCCTTAAAATGTGGTCAATTCAATTGAAAACTGCTGTAATTTAAATTCAAGATTAATTGGGCGCGTGATTATCTGAAAACTAATGTCAAGTGTGCGATGGAATTGAAGTTGATTAGACGACTTTGATTTGACTTGCTGCTTTAGTAGCCTTTTCCCGCGCTTGTTGAATATTACTTCCTTTAGCCAAAGCTACTCCCATTCGCCGATAAGGATGGGCATTAGGTTTACCAAATAGCCTAATGTCTACATCTTTTTCTGACAAAGCCTCAGCTACACCTGTAAATGCAACAGAATCTAAATGTTCCGTGGCTAAAATTACGGCACTGGCTGAAGGAGCAAACTGTTCTATATTGGGAATGGGCAAGCCTAAAATTGCTCTCAAGTGCAGTTCAAATTCGTTGATGTTTTGCGAGATTAATGTTACCATTCCCGTATCATGAGGTCTGGGAGAAAGTTCGGAGAAAATCACTTCGTCTTTGGTAATAAAAAACTCAACGCCAAAAATTCCTGCCCCTCCCAGTGCATCGGTAACTTTTTTCGCTATTGACTGCGCTGACCAGATCATTTCTTCGGAAATGTCTGCTGGTTGCCAAGATTCTTGATAATCTCCTCGTTCTTGGCGATGACCAATTGGAGAACAGAAAATAGTCGGTGCATCCCACTGCTTAATAGTCAGCAAAGTAATCTCAATTTCAAAGTTAATAAATTCTTCGACAATCACCTTTTTGCTGTCACCCCTAGAATTGGCGATCGCATAATTCCAAGCTTTTTCAACTTCACTCTTTTCTTTAACGACAGATTGCCCTTTGCCAGAAGATGACATCACGGGTTTAACCACATTAGGAAACCCAATTTCATCAGAAACCGTCATCAACTGTTCTAAGTTAGTTGCATAACCATATTTAGCAGTGCGGATGCCTAACTTTTTATGTGCCAGTTCCCTGATTCTGTCACGATTCATTGTGTAGTTAGTTGCCGCCGCCGTCGGGATAACTGTAATACCTATGCGCTCAAATTCCAGAAGTTTTTCAGTTCTAATTGCTTCTATTTCTGGTATAATAAAATCAGGCTGATACTTAGTAACAATAGCTTGCAAATCATCGCCATTGAGCATGGAAATCACTTCATAACAATCAGCAACTTGCATCGCCGGAGCATTAGCATAGCAATCAACGGCAATCACATAGTTGCCAAGACGTTGAGCAGCAATAACAAATTCTTTGCCTAATTCTCCCGCACCCAGCAACATGAATTTTTGCGGCAGCTTAATTAAATCCCTCATGAACTTACCCAGGTCATTCTCAACCCAACAATCCTAATTCATTCTTGGCGTTCTTGGCACGGCATTCGCCTGTAGTATGGCGATCGCTGGCGTCAGCAAGGTAGTCATATGTTCCACCACTCATAAAAGCGAGCATGAAAAAAATAGGTATGCCGGGTCAAATTAAAGGTCATGTGCTAATAATAATATCTTCTAGTGTGATTTTACTTGCCTTATTTACCAGCTTCTTAGCTAATATTGTCAGAGCCAGAATAATAGATATCGATCATGTGTTTAGACAATTAGAAGTTCAAAGGGCAGCGCAGGCAGATCATCCTCTTGCTATTCCTAAAGTTGTCGAACAAAGGCGGTTAAATAATAGACTTGATTTTAGATGTATATCTTGGTCAACAAATCAAGCAAGTAGTGGCTGGGAACCAGAGGATGATCATTATGTTTTTTTTATAGATTATTACGTACCTCCAGATAAAAAAGCCATAATCTGTACAACACCAGCCCTAGCAACTGCACTAACTGCTGTTAAGAAACCATTGTTATATGAGATTTACCCAACTGATTACGGCTTGCATATTCGGATCATTATCGGTGTTTCGGAAGCGTTAGAGTTTTGTAAAAATTTGACAGGGAATGTTAATTGTGTAAATTCTATACTGTTGCCACAAGCAAGTGTCAGGTATGAACCGTAGAAAGCGGCTTTTTGAAGCTGCAATTAGAGTCAAACTTTTGTTTCATAATATTAGTCTCTTTAAGATACTTCTAAGACTCCATTTCAGCCAATTCCATCCAGCGTTCAGTCGCCTGATCGATCGCTTGCTTGAGTACTTCCACCTGTTCGTAGAGTTTTTGCACTTGGCTATAATTACCGGGAGAGACATTCACCAGCCCTTTCT
>CAZZXJ010000097.1:0-11378 GCA_964657905.1 uncultured Stigonema sp. | reverse complement strand
GCTTCTGCTTTCTCTGCTTCTAACTGAGCAATTTTACCTTCCAACTGCTCAAATTCCCGTTTTTGCCAATTTGATAGTCCGCGCCGCTTTTTATTTTCGCTATCTTTAGGTAGAAACGGTCGATGCAAAGTCTCTAAATTTTTCGGCTTTTCCTTAGTATTGGCAGTTTGTTGCTGCTTTTCTTCCTCTGCTTTTTTGTAGTCAAGATAAACTGAGTAATTACCTGGATACTGCCGGATTTGACCGAGTTCTTCTAGGGCAAAAATTGTATCTACGGTGCGGTCTAGAAAGTAGCGATCGTGAGAAACTACAATCACACATCCTGAAAAATCTTCTAAATATTCCTCTAGGACTGCCAACGTCTGCACATCCAAATCATTCGTTGGTTCATCCAATATCAAAACATTCGGCGCACTCATCAGAATACGCAATAGAAATAACCGCCGTTTTTCACCACCTGAAAGTTTAGAAATGGGGGCATACTGCTGGTTACCAGGGAACAAAAAACGCTCCAACATTTGGGAAGCAGTAATTTTAGTTCCGTCGGCTATATTGACAAATTCCCCTTCTTCTTTAATGTAATCAATCACGCGCTGATTTTCGTTCAACGCTGTGAGTAATTCCTCTGAATGTTGGTTAAAATAACCAAAGTGAATGGTAGTACCAATTTCTACACTGCCAGAATCTGGCTGAACGCGCCCTGTGATTATATCCATTAACGTAGATTTACCCGCACCGTTAGCACCAATGATCCCAAGGTGGTCTTCTGGGCTAAATTCATAGGTAAAATCTTTAATTAAGGTGCGTCCATTATAAGCTTTAGATACCTGATTAAGTTCAATAACTTTTTTACCGATGCGACGACTAACTGTAGAAATATCCACTTTACCCTGAACTTGTTTAAACTCAGTTTCCTGCAAAGCATGAGCGCGATCAATTCTAGCTTTTTGTTTGGTACTACGCGCTTTTGGTCCTCGTTTTAGCCATTCCAACTCCCGGCGCAATACACCTTGATGTTTGCGTTGAGTGCTAACAGCAGATTCTTCAGCTAGTGCTTTCTTTTCTAGGTAATATGAATAGTTACCTGCGTAAGTGTAAATGTCTCCTCGGTCAATTTCGATGATCCGATTGGTAACGCGATCTAGAAAGTAACGGTCGTGTGTTATTAGCAATAGTGCGCCGTGATAACGGTTCAAATAACTTTGCAACCACTCCACAGAAAGCGCATCCAGATGGTTTGTTGGCTCATCCATCAGTAACAAATCTGGTTCTGACAGCAAAGCTGCTGCTAAAGCAACACGCTTGCGATAACCACCAGATAAAGTACCGATCACTGCATTAAAGTCTGTAATTCCTAACTTTGTAAGAATGATTTTAGCATTAGTTTCTAATTCCCAAGCGCCTGTTGCTTCCATGCGCTGCATAACGGAAGACAAACGCGCCATCAACTGCTTATCTTCTGGTACGTGGGCTAATTTATCAGAAAGTTCCTCATACTCACGCACCAAAACCATTTGCTCGCCACTATCAGCAAAAACTTGCTCTAAAACTGTGCGATTTTCATCTAAGTCTGGCTGCTGAGGCAGGTAAATAATTTTAGCACCAGAGTTGACTAAAATTTGACCACTATCAATCGGTTCTAATCCTGCAATCATTTTTAATAATGTTGACTTACCAGAACCGTTAGTACCGATTAAGCCAACTTTATCAGTAGCATCCAGACTAAAGCTGGCATTTCTTAAAATTTCCTTGATGCCAAAATCTTTTTTAATAGATTGTAGCGTAATTAGACTCATAAAATTTAGTTAGTTGGTAGTTGTTAGTTGTGAAAAAGTACCACTGTAGGGGCGAACGACCGTTCGCCCCTACTAACCACATTCTAGACAAATAAATCCAGAGGCAAATGCCCGTACAATTCGTTAACTCCCCCTTCAGAGTAAGACTGGCAAGATACCAGTACACCGCGATGATGTCCTGAATAGGAATCGATATAACACAAGCCATTTTTGCCGTTTAATTTGATATAAACTGGACCCTCAATTATGGGTAAATTGCTTGGTGGTTCATATCCCAAAGATAGGGAATAAGTTTTCATTGCGAGCATTCCCTCTGCGGCTGTATCAGCACAAATACCTAGTATACGATAATCAGAAAGGTTAGCTAGCAAAAGTAAAGCCTCACGAATGATCGTTTTGTCTGATGGGTTTATGGGTGGTGCAATGTCTATACAGTTAAACTTATTAAGAATTTTTTTAGCTTCTTCAACAGTGAGATGATTTTGATGTTTGCTTGACATAAATTTGTTTATTATTCCTTAGTGTGTGCTTTGTTTTGGAGGTAGGCATTGCTCACCCTACAATTTCAAAGAGAGTGTTAATTTTGTATATTACCTAGATTAAAAAGCAATAGTACACTCTGCTCAGATTCTTTGATTAATCATGATAAAGGAATTGAGACTGAGGATAATCAGTATTATCTTCACCGTTCCCGCAAATATGCTCTTTTCACTCCCCAATTGCTAATCTTTAAACTCCCCACCCTCCTTTTTAGTAGTCACGAGTCCTAAGTAAACTCTAGGGATGAATCCGAGGATAGCAAATAATCAAAAGTTTTTCTGCGACCCGACTAAACTTAGTTGCTGGCTCTTGATTGTCATCACTTAAGGCAGGAGACGCACTCAGGACTGTTTTCTGTGGTAGTATTTTAGCTTGTGGCAACTGCAAACAGGTGTGGCTACCGTATTTAAATCTCGTCTGGCATCAATTCGTCAATCTCGTTCTGTCCATCCTCTCAAGCGCCTGCTTGGCTATGGACACCAGTATCGTAAACAAATTTGGCAGGCAACTGCTTGCTCTATCCTCAATAAACTTTTTGACTTAGCACCACCTGGGTTAATTGGCTTTGCCGTTGATGTGGTGGTAAAGCAGCAAGATTCTATCATTGCTCAATGGGGAGTGAAAGATGTTTTTGGGCAATTTTTGATACTTTCGGTTCTTACCGTCATTATTTGGATACTAGAATCGGTTTTTGAATACGCCTTAGCTAGACTTTGGCGAAATCTGGGACAGAACATTCAGCATGATTTGCGTCTGAATGCTTACAAACATTTACAAGAGTTGGAACTGGGTTATTTTGAAGAACGCAGCACAGGCGGTTTAATGTCGATCCTCAGTGATGACATTAACCAACTGGAACGCTTTTTGGACACAGGAGCAAATGACATTCTACAAGTTTTGACAACGGTAGTCATTATTGGCGGTGCTTTCTTTATTGTGGCTCCCAGTGTGGCATGGATGTCAATGTTGCCGATCCCATTTATCCTTTGGGGTTCTTTTGCTTATCAGGATTTGCTTGCGCCTCGCTACGCTGATGTTAGAGAGAAGGTAGGCGCCCTCAACTCCCGCCTATCAAATAATTTGAGCGGTATTACGACTATCAAAAGTTTCACGTCTGAAGATTACGAAGTCTCACGTCTAGCAGAAGAAAGTGACGCATATCGCCGCAGTAATGCCAAAGCAATTAAACTTTCAGCGGCATTCGTTCCTTTAATTCGGATGTTGATTTTGGGAGGGTTTACAGCATTGCTGCTATATGGTGGTATGGCAGCAGTTCATCACAAAATGTCTGTGGGCACTTACAGCGTGTTAGTATTTTTAATTCAGCGTTTGCTCTGGCCCTTAACCAGATTAGGCGAAACCTTTGACCAATATCAACGGGCGATGGCTTCTACTAATCGAGTCATGGATTTATTAGATACTCCGATCGCCATTCCTACAGGGAATGTTGCTTTACCATTAGAGACAGTACGCGGAGAATTAGAATTTAAAAATGTCACTTTTGCCTATAAAGATAGGTCACCAGTGATTAAGAATCTGTCCTTGTATATTCCTGCTGGTAAAACAATTGCCATTGTGGGTTCTACTGGTTCTGGTAAAAGCACTTTAGTGAAACTTTTATTGAGATTGTATGAAGTAGGTTTGGGAACTATTACCCTTGATGGCATTGATATACAACAGTTAAATTTACGGGATTTGCGCCGGTGTATTGGCTTGGTGAGTCAGGATGTATTTTTATTTCATGGTACTGTGGGAGAGAATGTCGCCTACGGAAGCTTTGACGCTACAGACCAAGAAATAATCAGGGCGGCTAAGATTGCTGAAGCACATGATTTTATCATGCGACTGCCCCAAGGTTATGAAACAATTGTCGGCGAACGAGGGCAAAAGTTATCTGGTGGACAAAGACAGCGGATTGCGATCGCCCGCGCTGTCTTGAAAAATCCACCAATTTTGATTTTAGATGAAGCGACATCAGCGGTGGATAACGAAACAGAAGCAGCAATTCAGCGATCGCTCGAACGGATTACTGTAGATAGAACGACAATTGCGATCGCCCACCGTCTTTCCACCATCCGCAATGCCGATCGCATTTATGTCATGGAACATGGAAAATTAGTAGAGTCAGGAACCCATGAAAAATTGCTGGAGGAAAACCGCATTTATGCGAATCTCTGGCGTGTGCAATCGGGTTTGCGCAACGGATGATACAAAGGATGTGTACCCCATATTCGCAACGCATGCGGTAACAAATATCCAAAACAAACTTACAATACCGAGTCAAAAATCTGTTGCGCGGTTAGGTTCAACTGTGCGAATGTTGGGGATACAATCAAATCCTCACCCCTAAACGGGGTCATTTGATATTCACCGTCAATCAACTCGCACACAAAAATTGTTGGTTGTTTGGGGTTGCCGATAAACTTGCGTCCGCCCAATGCTGCATAATCAACGGACACTTGCTTCAAGCCGGGAAACCCGTCCAACGCAGTGTCCTCCACAATCCAATATTCAGGCATGCCCATACCTTCATAGTCACGAAGCTTATCGTAGTAGTCGTCCTGCCAATTGCTGCTAACGACTTCAACTATTAGTTTGACCGAAGTTGCATTTTGAATAATTGATTCGGTTTCCCAGCGTGTCTCAGTATCAATAGTTTCTTGATTCAAAATAATAATGTCCGGTTCGTAGCCCGATTTATCGCGCCCCGGTTTAACAATCGATTCTCTAGGAATAAACCAAATATCGGTTTTACCAATTTCATTAATGGTTGTAAGAAATTTTCCAACAAGAGAACCTGTTAATTTTGAATGCTTCCCTTTTGGTTTAGGCATCTCAACAATTACTCCATCGTGCAATTCGTACCGTACTACTGAGTTCTCTGGATACCATTCGATAAACTCATCAAAGGTGTATATTTTTGGTTCTGCTTGGGTTTGGGTTTGTGCTTGGGTCATAAGTTACCACCTCCACATATATTTGACTTTACCAGCCTCCCACAATCCCGCGCTACCAAGAGCGCGAAGTGGGTACGCCCCAGGGCGGATGTATTTTGACGCCAAGAGCGAATATTTTTTGTTTACAACTATTTTCTGTTTATTGAACCACTTTTTCTTTCTGGTCAGGAGTCGTGACGTCAGTCGTCAGAATCACCCCATCTTCAATCTTGACATCCTCAATACTGAAGGAGGATAAATATATAAGGATTGCTCTTTTACCAGGTTTAAAACTGCCAAATAATATGAAAGTAAAACTTTTTGTTTCAGCTGTGCTGCTTTCACTAGTGACTACTGTTAATGGAGCCGCTTTTGCTCAGACTCCAACTAATAGTAATGCCCCAACTAACGCTCAAGAAACAGAAAAAATCAATAATATCAAACAATTGCTGGCGGTCACAGGAGCAGCAAATCTTTCGCAGCAGATTATAACGCAAATGTTAGTTAGTATCAAGTCTCAATACCCCCAAGTGCCGCAAAAAGCTTGGGATGTTTTTCAGGGAGAAATTAAGCCTGATGACCTATTGAATGAACTTATTCCTATTTATAGTAAATACTATACTAATGAAGAAATAAAACAAATAGTTGCATTTTATCAATCACCGTTAGGCAAAAAAATAATAACGGTTCTTCCCCAACTTACCCAGGAATCCATAGTAGTTGGTCAACGATATGGAGCAGAAGCTGCCAACAGAGCTTTAAAGAAATTAGAAGCAGAAGGATATCTACGTCGTCAATAAAACATTCTTGGTTCGTACTTGCGCTCGATAGCGCTTCTTGAGAGCTATCAAGTGCAACTACGAAATTGAAAGTAAATTGGGTTCTTATATCATGTCCGCTAAATCACTTATAATTCCCAGAACATCCCACCCCACCCCGCCAAAGCTGTGCTTTGTCTCCCCGGACCGCATGCGGGGAGGGGTAGGGGTGGGGTGCTTTTATTATAAGTAATTAAGCGGACATGATATTACTAACAATCTGACTTTTCCCGTTATCTTTTTAGGGAGGTGTTGACTTTGGGATTGGCTTGTCATCTTACACCAATGCAAAATTAGCTTCTACCTCTTCTTCTGGCTCATAACCATTCGCCAGTTGGTCAATCGTTCGGTCAATCAACTCAACACCCTGAGACACTGTTTCCACCATACTCAACTGTCCGCGTAAATCAGCAGCACCAGCAAAGCCTTTGGCATACCAAGTCATGTGCTTGCGGGCTTGACGTACGCCGCGATCGCCTTTGTACTCCCACAAAGCTTGTAAATGTTCTCTAGCACATTCCAACAGATCAATAGGCGTAGGTGGCGCTAACATGTCCCCAGTTTTCAAAAAGTAATCAACTTCTCCCACCAAAAACGGATAACCCAAAGTTCCACGGGAACACATTACCCCGTCGGCACCGGTTTGCTCTAAACACTTCACCGCCGCTTCAACCGAGAAAATATCTCCATTAGCAATCACTGGGATAGAAAGAACTTCCTTAACACGAGCAATCCATTCCCATCGGGCGTTACCATTGTACCCTTGGGCGCGAGTGCGTCCATGTACTGTAATCATTTTTGCCCCAGCATCCTGCATCCGCTTCGCAAAGTCGAGAATAATGATTTCCTGGTCATTCCAACCGATGCGAGTTTTTACCGTCACTGGTACATCCACGGACTTCACCACTTCTCGAACAATTGCCTCAGCGACTTCCGGCTGACGCAACAACGAAGAACCACCACCATTTTTGGTAATTTTATTCACAGGGCAGCCCATATTGATATCAACAGTATCAGCCCCTTCCTCAACCGCCTTTACCGCCGCTTCGGCGAGAAAATCTGGGCGACAGTCAAACAGTTGAATGCTAATCGGTCTTTCGTTGGGGTCTACCTCCATGATTTTGGGCAAACCTTTCACATAGTGTAACCCCGTAGCATTCACCATCTCCGTATACATCATTGACTCTGGAGCATAGCGACGCACCAGACGTCGAAACACCATGTCCGTTACTCCAGACAAAGGCGATTGGAGAACCCGACTTTTTACCTCAAAATCTCCAATTATCAGAGGAGTCGAGAGTCTAGCTTTCAGACTGGGAGACAGGGTGACCATAAATTATGTTTAGGCACTTAAGCTTTCCTATTGTACTAAGGGGAGTGGGGGAATGGGGCATGGGGCATGGGGAATAGGGCATAGGGCGATGGGAACAGTTCCCGAGGATTATGTCAATTGCTGATTTTTCGCGCTGATTATGGAGCATTGCTCCTATGTTCGCGTCAAAGAGCGCAACAAGCATGCGTAAAATTCCATGCCCCATGCCCTATTCCCCATTCCCAAATTCCTAAAAGACGGCAAACACGACTCAGATGTTACGGTTCACCCCAATTCCTCCAAGTATTAATTCTCATACATTAGACACAGTGAAAGCAATTCAATCGATGAGCAGATTAAAGAAATTCTAAGGCTTAACCGTCCCGACAAGGTTCGGAAAACCACCCTTCAAGGACTGGCTACACAAGCTCAGTATATATAACAGGATAGCTTAGGGCTAAAACCCCAGAGTGCCAGACCAAATGTATTCATGCTGAACTGGCTGCTTTTTTAAACCAGTTAGTTCAAAATTTACCCCTTAATACTCCCATTCATTTTTTGTAGTTATACGGAGCCAGAATATACAATGGCAAAAGTTGTTGGAATTGACTTAGGTACGACAAACTCCTGCGTAGCAGTCATGGAAGGTGGAAAACCCACCGTTATCGCTAATGCAGAAGGTTTTCGGACGACGCCTTCAGTAGTTGCCTTTGCGAAAAATGGCGATCGCTTGGTAGGTCAGATCGCAAAACGCCAAGCGGTAATGAACCCCGAAAATACCTTTTACTCTGTCAAACGCTTCATCGGACGCCGCTTTGATGAAGTTACCCATGAAGCGACAGAAGTTTCTTACAAAGTTCTGCGTGACAGCAGCGGCAACGTTAAGGTGGATTGTCCCGTAGCTGGGAAACAGTTTGCTCCGGAGGAAATTTCTGCACAAGTTCTCCGCAAGCTCGTTGAAGATGCTAGCAAATACATTGGTGAAACCATAACCCAAGCTGTCATCACTGTTCCTGCTTACTTTAACGACTCCCAGCGGCAAGCTACCAAAGATGCTGGTAAAATTGCAGGCATTGAAGTGCTGCGGATTATCAACGAACCCACTGCCGCTTCTCTGGCATACGGCTTTGACAAGAAGAGCAACGAAACCATCCTCGTGTTTGACCTTGGTGGTGGTACCTTCGACGTATCCATTCTGGAGGTAGGCGACGGTGTGTTTGAAGTATTAGCCACATCTGGTGATACCCACCTTGGTGGTGACGACTTCGATAAGAAAATCGTTGATTACTTAGCTGAAGAATTCAGAAAACAAAACGGTATTGACCTGCGCAAAGACAAACAAGCCTTACAACGTCTGACCGAAGCTGCTGAAAAGGCGAAAATTGAACTTTCTAGCGTCACTCAAGCGGAAATCAACCTACCATTTATTACCGCTACTCAGGATGGTCCCAAGCACCTGGATACGACCCTGACTCGCGCCCAGTTTGAAGAACTCTGCTCTGACTTAATCGACCGTTGCCGCATTCCTGTAGAAAATGCGCTACGGGATGCCAAATTAAATAAGAGCAATATTGATGAAGTCGTCTTAGTTGGTGGTTCCACCCGCATTCCCGCTGTACAACAGGTAGTTAAGCAGGTGTTGGGTAAAGATCCTAACCAAAGCGTCAACCCTGATGAAGTTGTGGCAGTTGGTGCAGCAATTCAAGCAGGTGTGCTTGCTGGTGACGTCACAGGTATCTTGCTCTTAGACGTGACACCACTGTCCTTGGGTGTGGAAACCTTAGGCGGAGTGATGACCAAAATTATCCCCCGCAACACCACTATTCCTACCAAGAAGTCAGAAGTCTTCTCAACCGCTGTGGATGGTCAAACCAACGTGGAAATTCACGTCCTCCAAGGCGAACGGGAGATGTCAAATGATAACAAGAGCTTGGGAACCTTCCGCCTCGATGGCATTCCCCCAGCACCACGTGGCGTACCTCAGATTGAAGTGACCTTTGATATTGACGCCAATGGTATCCTAAACGTTACCGCTAAGGACAAAGGCACTGGTAAGGAGCAGTCCATCAGTATTACTGGCGCTTCTACCTTGGATAAAGGTGATGTTGATCGCATGGTTAGAGAAGCAGAACAAAACGCTTCTGCTGACAAAGAGCGTCGTGAGAAAATTGACCGCAAGAACCAAGCCGACTCTTTGGCATACCAAGCTGAAAAGCAGCTCCAAGACTTGGGTGACAAAGTCCCTGCTCCTGACAAGACCAAGGTTGAAGGTTTGGTGAAAGACCTGCGCGATGCTGTCTCCAAAGATGACGATGAGCAGATCAAGAAGCTGACGCCAGAACTACAACAGGCACTATTTGCAGTTGGTAGCAACATCTATCAACAAGCTGGTGGCGGTGCTCCTGGAACCACCCCCCCTGAGGGTGATGGTGCTTCCTCTTCCTCCACTGGCACCGGTGATGATGTGATTGACGCTGATTTCACCGAGTCAAAGTAGTTATTGGGATGGTGGGCTTTAGCCCTACCTACAATTAACAATCCCATTTCAGAATAGTAACCGCAGACGGACGCGGATGGACGCAGATAAAATAGATAATTATCTGCGTCCGTCTGCGTTCGTCTGCGGTTCAAAATCCAAAATTTAAATATGCCATATCCACAAGCACCTTGGACACTTCAAGGCTACGCTATCCAAACTTTGCATTTGATAAATATTGACCGAGTGCGTCCCCTGATCCCCCCAGAATTAGAAATAATTTCTCTATGGCCTGGTAAAACCTTCGGTGGTGTGTATTTATCCTATTACGGAACCGGGTCCGTGCTGGAGTACAGCGAGTTAATTGTAGTTCCTACATTTGTGCGTTATCAGGGGAAAATTGGTGGTTGGGTTTCCCATATTTATGTAGATCATCCTGATTCGGTAGCTGGTGGTCGAGAAATTTGGGGACTACCGAAGGAATTAGCTGAGTTTACCTGGGAAAAAGGAGAGCGTGTTACTGTCCGTCAGGAAAACCGGATTCTATGTAGCTTGAACTACAAGCGGCAAACCTTGGCGTGGAGACAGTGGTTTGGCGGGTCTAGTTTCAGTACGATGAATTCTAATTTGCTCATATTCCCCGCAGAATTAGAGTCTCGCTTGGGTTTGATTGGTTCCAAATTAGAAGTCCCCGCCGAAAGTCCTTTTTCTGATATAGGTTTGGGTCAGCCTTTTTTAACTGTTCGTTGCGAACAGATGAGTTTGAAAGTTGGTGCGCCAGAAGTCGTGGGACACACAGTGGCACTATCACCCTAAGTAGAGGATAGCCTCCAACATTCCCAATACTGTGGCGATCACTCCTAAAGTTACTTGACAAATTAATTCTTGACGCGCCAGAAGACAGTTGACATGTAGGCTCATCAGGTGAGAAAAAGTTTTTAGGACTTATATATTAACATAAATATTTAAGTATGAATTTGAATTTTTCCGGCAAGAAGCGCTTTCTTTCATTTGGGTAGACCATAATGTGACCGTAGGGGCGCGGTTTCCGCGCCCTTACAATGCGATCAATTCAATTCGCACTGTTTCTAATTCGCTCAACAGACTAGCTGAAGCAAATATAGTAATCTGCTGATTTTGTGCTAAATCCACAATTTGACCTGGAACACCTCTCCACAGTAAAGCGGAAATCCAGACATTGACGTCAAGTACAACCCTCATCCTTGAGAACTTCGTTCGCGCCGCACTTCCTTTACCATCTCACTAATCTCTTGGAGGGTAGGTTGATTGGGATCAGGACCTAATTCCTCAATTCGGCGTGACAATTCAGCCCACGTTAGGGGCTGCTGAATTTTTTTCAAGACAATTGAGTCTTCCGTCACTGAAACCTTGTATTCATCACCAGGATGAAGTTGAGCTTGAATCTCAGATGGCAGTTCAATTTGACATAAAGGCGTCACTTTTACAACAAAGTCTGTATCCATGATTTACATCTCCCTT
>CAZZXJ010000096.1:0-13773 GCA_964657905.1 uncultured Stigonema sp. | reverse complement strand
AATTTTAATTTGAGTCTGTTTCCCAGAACGATCGCCAAAGTTTTCGGTCTACTGAATGTCACTGTAACTTAAAGGATAAAGTGGCCGTTATTAAAGCATAAAGTGACCGCAGCCCAGAACTTAATAGAGTAGCGCGTTTGAGAGATTTGAATGCGATCGCCACAGATCGAGTAGAACGAGAAATAAGCATTCCAAGGTTTTAAGGGCGGCCACTTTATCCTTTAAAAACGGTCATCTTATCCTTTAAGTGACACTAAATTGATAGCTTATGCTTCCAGACCCTGATAAGTTTTGGGTATAGTGACATGGAGTACCCTGTTTTGGCAAGGTTATCGTTCCATTTTGAGTTCCCGGCAATGTTATGGTTCCAATTGTTCAATTATAGTTTCCAGACTATCTTGCCCCTGGTGACAGCTTCGCGCTTATCCACCCCGGATAGATATTTATGCTCTTTCGTATCCAAGAACACAAAGATCGAAACCCACGGCAGAGTGACTTTAGCTTTGGACTCTACGGACAACGATGGCGTTACGGGATGGAATTATGGGCAGATTGGGTTCTAAGTCTGATTGCGCTCAAACCCCATAAACGGCTCTATTTCCAGCGTGGTTTCTATGCCCTATCCCTTATGCAGCAAGCTTTGTAGGTAGGTTGTCACCCGCTAAGGTGCGTAGACCAAAGCCGCTCCGTGATAACTGTGTCATTCAGACGCTGGCTGTGAAAAATGATGCGCTCTAATGTAGTAGGTCCGAGTTGAGATCTGTAAGTCAATACAGTATCAAATTTCTTGTTCCCTCGCCAGCCACAATGTAGTTGTTGTGAATGCAAATCACAGCCAAGAATAAAAGATGTCTCTTTGACAATATTCTCAATATATTCCATCTCAATACCGCCAGCGTAAGGAAGGTCCTCGTAGAAAGCCACCGGCCAGCCGTCCCGAGCAAGTACACAAGCAGTATGATATACAAGGCGGTGATCGACGTGGCCACCTATAGCTAGAGGGGCAATAAGTAAGGAGGGAGACCTCAACTGTATGAAATCCTGCAAATATGATAACTCTTGGTCGCATAAATGGAGCGAATTACAAACTTCCTCATCTGGTATTCCTAGACGTAAGGGTGCATCTAGACGATCTAGATAAATGACATCGACAGGCGTATCTAAACTCTGAAAAAACTCTTCATCTTCACTTTTGCGGACTGATGTTACTGTTTTTACCTCACTATTATCGACTGCACTTGCACTAATGCAGAATACATTGACTACGGTCGCGTTTGGAAAACGACCATCCAGCAATGCTGCGCCGAGTGAGAAAGCAAGATCGTCGAGATGTGGTGACAACAACAGGCAGCTTTGAGAGAAAGATTTTGTCATATTTCACTTACTTTTTCTCACTCTTTTTCGGCGACCGAGAAGTGGCAGTAACGACACATGATGTCTGTGTGATCGTCAGCCATAGCTTCTTGAATTTGCCTAAATTTAGTGCTTTGGTAAATTTCTTCTGGTCTATCATGCAAGAGATTACCAATGACATGCTTTGCACCAAAGTCCTGAGAACAAATTAAAAGGTCTCCGTTGGGAAGTAGAACGTTTACTTCAAGATTCATAATACAGGAAATTTTCCCCGTTTTTCGTTCTGACTTCTTGTAGAAGGATGTTTCATTTTCGGCGCGATCATGTAGCACCCAGGGACTCACTTTTTCCTCTAATTGTAGGACATTTAGAGACTCATGTAGTCGCTCTCCGTGATAATGAAATTCGATATCGATCCCAGAATCAAGGAGTAACTTGAGCATGCGAAGATAGTTGTCATTAATTGGGATATGCTCGATATTACCGGCAGAAGGTAAATGTACATAAACTCTATCATCTGTAGGACCACTACCAATCTTCAAACCAGTAACAAGTTTTTGTAAATCATCGTAAGATAAGCCATAAAGGGTAGTGAATATCTCAACAATATAACCGCGATCGTGCGCTAAGAGGATCATGTCGGTACATTTCGGATGTTGAAAGGGCTCACTCATGCCACCAAAGCTAATTCCAACCCTTGTGGGTAATTTATCTAAAATAGTTACATAGTCTTCCCATTGAAATGTTCTCAGAGCACCAGTGCGAATATATCCCTTGCTGAAAGCTTCCTGAGGACAGAATTTACAAGCTACAGCGCATCCCGCCGTCGTGGTGATCTCAATTTTACGTAGAATTGGCGTTCGTTTGCGATCCAAAGGTAGGGTTGATTGCAGCACTTGGAGCAACTGTTGGGCACTAGTGCGCCAAGAGAAGCTCTGAACGCGCTTGCGCCCTTTTATACGGAGTTGTTCGCGCAATAGTTCATCGTCGATTATACGTTGCATTGCGGACCTGATCTTATCAATCGATCTCGGATCGACACAAAGTGCTGCATCACCAGCAACCTCGGCACAGCCAGTGTTATCCGAGGTGATTACTGGACAACCGCAGGACATGGCTTCTAGTATTGGCATTCCGAAGGTTTCGCGCAGTGATGTAAACACGAGAGCCAGCGCTCCTTGATACAAACGAACCAACTCTTGCTGCTTAAGTTCTTCGCGAATGATTCGTACCCCATCGCATGATAGTTCGTCGCCATAATTAGGTATAACCGCCACCAGATCCGGTCGCGTATCAAGATTTAAGCCTAAGTATGCTGCAAGAATGCGTTTAAAGTTTTTAATTGGGTTTACACTTGAAATGACTAGAAAGTAGGGTTTGTCTAGCTCAGACGGCTGGACTTCTTCATAGAAAAAGGAGGTGTCGACGCCGTTGTATATCGCTTGCACCTTTGTTTTAGGGATATCAAAAGCACGAATGACTTCATTGGCAGAATACTGAGAAACAGCGACTATTGCCTCAGCTTTATTTCCAAACCATTTCCAGTCTTCAATCAGATCGTCTTGGAGCTTAGCGAGTTCAAGCTTCTCAGCATTATTATTGACCAACTCTTCTAAGGGCAAAGAAAATGCCTTAACGCCGTGTATTGTTCCTACAACTGGAATTGAAGCGGTACGCAGTACTCGTGCAATTCGACGCATACAAAGTGCCGGATCCCAAACTAGATCACAATTCGGAGGAATAGGCTCAGACTCTAAAAAAGGAACAATCTCAGCACCTAATGCTGATAATTGTGCCGTCATATTCTTTACATAGACTAAAAGGCTAACTGGATCGTCTGGGCGATTAACCATCGCAATATACATAATCGCACAAAAGTATTAAATAACTGTCCTTACCCTACACAACAGAACCAACTTTTGCAACAGCACTTTTTTATTAGAATTTCTTATCAATGTTTAAGATGGTTTCAATTATATAGTTAATTTCCTCATCAGTAAGTTCTGGATAAAGGGGGATACTTACAATTTGACTCGCTAATTTTTCAGTGATAGGTAAATACTTACCTTGCTCACGACATTCGATATAAGCGGTTTGTAAATGGATCGGAACTGGATAATGAACCAGGGTTGTAATTCCCTGATCAGCTAGCAGTTGCTGCCAGCGAGCACGTTCTGATACCATTACCACGTATAAGTGATAGACGTGATAGCATTCTTGGGATTGAAAAGGACAACTAATTCCAACTTTAGAAATTGCTCGATTATAACATTGGGCAATTGCTCGTCGGCGTTGATTCCACCCATCTAAATAGGGCAACTTAGCATTAAGAACTGCTGCTTGTATTTCATCAAGACGGCTGTTAAATCCTTTAATACTATGATAATAACGTTTTTCTTGTCCATAATTGCGAAGTTTAACCACAGTTCGAGCAATTACTTCATTATTGGTTACAACTAAACCACCATCACCAAAAGCTCCGAGATTTTTGCTTGGATAAAAACTAAAAGCTCCAGCATCCCCAATCGTACCAGCCATAGAACTCCTATACATAGCCCCATGCGCTTGGGCACAATCTTCAATTACCACAAGTCCATACTTATTAGCAATTTCCATAATTGGCTTCATCTCAGCACATTGTCCATACAACTGAACGGGTACAATTGCTTTAGTTTTCGGAGTAATTCTTTCTTCAATACGATCCGGATCTATGGTGAAGGTATGCGGATTAATATCCACTAAAATCGGCACACCACCGGCAGCAGAAATCGCAGCTAAAGTAGGAACACAAGTATTAGCTACCGTGATTATTTCATCGCCAGGTTCAACTTTACACGCCAAAAGGGCTAAGTGTAATGCATCTGTCCCAGACCCGACCCCAATCGCATATTTCGCCTTACAATATCGAGCAAAATTGACTTCAAATTGTTGTACCTGCTGGCCAAGAATAAACCAACCACTTTCATAAACTTCACTGGTGGTCTTAGCAATTTGTTCTTGCAGTTGTTTATATTGTCGTTTAACATCTCCAAAAGGAATTTTCATGAAAGTTATAAATATTTATGTAAATTTTCTCTATAATAATTTAACATCCGGGTAAATCCCACTTTGAGAGATATTTGCGGTTGCCAACCAGTGGCTTGCAAGAATTTTTGGTAATCTCCATAATAATTACCAATATCAATCCGTTTTTTTTCGGAAGGAAAAGGCACAATTTCAAATTCTCCTCCTCCATTTAATTCAATAAGTAAATTGACTAAATTTAATAAATTTATTGGTTCATTACCGCCCAAATTATAAACATTTCCGTAACAATATTCTGTTGCTCCAGCCATTAACAAAGCATCAACGACATCATCAACATAGTTAAAATCCCGTATTTGTTGACCATTACCAAAAATACTAATTTTCTCACCTTGCATAATTTGCCGAATGAAAACTGCGATAAAACCTTGTCGATTGTGTTTAATTAATTGTCTAGGTCCATAAGTATTTGTCAGCCGAAGTGAGACAGTATTCATATTATAAACATTATGGTAAAGGCTATGATACCATTCTCCAGCCATATTATTAATTCCATTAATATCAGTAGGATAAAGGGGATGATTTTCATCTACTGGTAGATATTGGGGTTTGCCATAAATTTGACGCGTACTAGCATAAATAACTTTTATAGATAGGTTAAATTTGCGACAACCTTCTAAAATAGATAATTGTGCACGTGTATTAATATCAAGATCTGTTAAAGGATCAATCATACTATCAATATGGCTGACTTGACCGGCTAAACTGAAAAGATAATCTTGCTCTTTCACTAAATACTCCATACTATAGAAGTCGCGGACATCGGAAAAATTAATCCGTACTTTGTCTTTAATTGGTTCAATATTAAATAGATTACCCCCATACTCTGGAATCATTGAGTCGACTAAGGTAATATTTGCCCCCAATTCCACTAATTTTATGGCTAAATTACTACCAATAAATCCCAATCCTCCAGTAATGAGAACGTTCCTCCGCTTATAGGCATCAAGCAGATTCTTTTCTGATAACTTTTCACTTTTCATAGTTAAAATCGTAACGATTCAGTTCTAAATTTGAGGTATTAAAGATGATGCGTACACTGAAGGATTGACCATCGCTTTTATTTATATAACGTTTGTCTAAAGGTAGTTTACTAGTCTTGTCCCTCGAGCAGTTCTAAGCCCTGAGGAAACTCGTCAATAGGCTCGAACCCAATAAGCCGCCTTGTGGGTTCCATGTCGAAGAGTTCGCCTTGTACCTGGCGACTGAACGCATAGACGATAGAGAATGGTTCGACATCTGCATCCAGACAATGCCGAAAAAACTGTTGCAAATCGCGATAGCTAAGATATAGGCGTGTACCCCCTACAATATTGTGCATAAGAGCTAACTCCCTCCGACTGCGAATAACCCATCCTAAACGGGCGGCTAAAACGGATAAGCCCCATTTTCGGGAGTACATACGCGCCATGTCTTCCCCCCACATTTTAGTAAGTCCGTAATGATCCGTAGGATGGCGATCATCAACCGTTATCTTTCTATTGGCATCAAGTAAGTCAGCTACCTGACAGCTACTAGCGAAAATAATTCGCCGAACCGCCTCTAGTCGAGCCGCTTCAAACAGATTGTACAGTCCAACAACATTGGACGGAACCAACTGCGTTCTGAAATCAGCGTCATCAGAACATGCCGCCAGATGTATGATGGTATGAACTCCCTTTGCTGCAACGCGCACTCGTTCCAAATCCTCAAGATTACCTACTACACAATCTTCAACAACTTTATGTGTGCTGCGATCAAAGGCACGTAACTTAAATCCAGATTTTTCGAGATGCGGGCAGATTTTTCGTCCAATGAATCCAGAAGCCCCTGTCACTAATATCATCTAATTTTACTCACAATTCAGTTGGGTTATCTATCATTCGGGACAGGTTAAGACAACATTGCTTTTGTAAATTAGAAATTATGCTGAAAACTTAGTAAGAGACAAAGTATCAAACTAAGCTTTGTACTGAGATTTCAGCACAAAGATGAATGATGAGCATAAAGATTAGGCGATCGCGTAGCGGCGGCTTCCGCATCGCTAACCTAAAAACAATGTTTTCTATCACGGTTTTTCGTATAACTTTCATTCTATAGGTATATTGACAAATGCATCACAATCTTAACCTGTCACCAATGGTTATCTACTAAAGTTTCAGATCCTTAGCATACCAAGCAATTAGTCAAGTATCCGCTTTAGAATCAGTTTCAAACGTTCCTGGTAACTGGACTGCAAGTGCTACTACCCGACTGACCATAAACATCGATAGAGCTAACCAGAGAATATGGTTATTATTAGCAAACCAAGCCCAAATCGCCACAGGTGAAAATCCTAATACAACCGCCACTAAGGCAGCGTTACGCAGAGAATGTCCTTTGGCTAATCCAGCAAAATATGCTTCCAAAATCCAAGCAATAGAAAAACAACTCAAAACAAGCAATATCCAAGGAACATATTGTTTAAGCGGTTCGATAATTTCAGTATGATTGGTTAACGCTCCAAATACAGTTTCAGGTAAGAGAATGCAGGTTCCTGCCCCAACAACTCCCAATCCTAAACTCGTTACAAGTGAAATCTGTAATAAGGGTAAAAACTGGTCATTAGCCAGTTGACCTTGCAAAGTTCCCATTAGAGTTTCAGTTGCCAGTCCTACTCCCTCAATTAAAAACATAATTAAATAGACTATCTGTAAAAGCAAAGTATTTATAGCTAAGGCTTCTGTTCCTAACCCCGCGCTTAGATTGAAAAAAATGCTCCCCATGAAAGTATAAGCCAACAGTTGAAACGATAGGTCACGATTAAAGATAAAAGTAGATTTAAAAGCCTGCCAGTTCCACAATTTTGTCATAACTTTTGGCAAGATTTTCCAATCAATGGAAAAGCCTACCAACAGTATACCTATTAATAACATTAAATATTCGCTAGTGGCTTGGGACAATCCAGCCCCCCTACTGCCTAAATTCCATTGTATAATGGCGACATAGTTTAACACTACATTGGTAATGTTGCCAATCCCAGTTAACAGCAATAGTTTGCCACTTTCTGCTCGCCCTAAAAACCAGCCCAAGATGACATAATTGAGTAACACGGCAGGCGCCCCCAAAATTCGGGCGTTAAAATAGCTCAGACCGAGAGACTCCACCTCTGGAGAACCACGTAAAAAAGCAAATCCAAATTTTCCTAGTGGATAATGCAACAGAAAAATGAGGGCGCCAATTACTAAAGCAATAAAAGCATTCCGCAGGCAGACTAATAAAACCCCTTCAGTATCATCCCTTCCGACAGATTGAGCCGTTATAGCCGTGGTTGAAACCCGTAAAAAAAACAAGATATCGTAAATGTAGTTAAACAGAACAGTCGCTAGGCTAACTCCTGCTAAATCATGAATGTTACTCAAATGGCCTAAGAAAGCAATACTGATCAAACCAGCCAGGGGTTCTGTAAGATTAGAGAGAATATTAAAAACAGCCAGTTGGGAAAAACGACCTAAAAGGTCAGAGATCGGTTTAGGATAATCAAAATAAAACATAAAATCCGTAATTTCTCATGAGTCAGAAGACCTTATGAAGTATAACTTGTATTTTGTGCTGTATGGAAAAACCACTAATACTAGAATGAGGCAGGACTGTGGTCGGGTAGCAGGACTATATCGCTGATACTTTAATGAAAAACCTATCGAACGCTCAACTACCCCAAACTTGAATTGGTGATTACTATGTCTGAGTATTTCAAAATTGACTTAAACAGCCCTGAGCGAGAATTTCAACGCCTTGAAGCTGATATTCACAGCGGAATTGACCGTGTACTCACTAGTGGTCAGTATATTAACGGAAAACAGGTGCAACTTTTTGAGCAAGAGTTTGCATCCTACCTTGGGACTAAACATTGCGTAGCAACCAGTTCTGGAACAGACGCGCTTCAGATTGCACTGCGCGCATGTGGCATCGGCATTGGAGATCAAGTAGCGACCGTTTCGCTAACGACCGTAGCGACTGTCGCGGCCATTGAGCTTGTAGGCGCAATACCGATTCTGATTGATGTTGACCCTGACTATCTAACCCTTGATTTAAATGCGTTCGCGAGACTCTGTAACAAAGAAAAAATAAAAGCGGTAGTTCCAGTCCACCTTTATGGTCACCCGGTCGATATGCAAAGTCTTATCGAGATAACTAGTAAATATGAGATCAAGGTGATTGAAGATTGTTCTCAAGCCCACGGTGCAGCAATTCATGGCATTAAATGTGGTGTATGGGGTGATGCTGCGGCTTTCAGTTTTTATCCAACTAAAAACCTGGCGGCGTTAGGAGATGGAGGCGCAGTCGTAACACAAAATTACTCGATTGCTACCCGTGCCGTACAACTGCGTGAATACGGATGGCACAATAACCGTGTAAGTGAGGAACCTGGCATAAATAGTTGGATGGACGAAATCCAAGCCGCGATTCTTCGTGTAAAGCTTCAACACCTTGATACCCATAACGAGCTTAGAAGATTAATTGCACTTCGGTATGATGAAGCTATAGTGAATGCGGGACTTAGATCTCCTTCAGTTTTACCAGAAGCAATTTCGGTATATAACCAGTATGTGATCCGTCATCAAGAGCGTGATAAGCTGCACGAACATCTTTGGCGTAGTGGTATCAATACTGCTATTCATTATCCGGAACCAATTCACATTCAACCTGCTTACAGTGGGCGAATTGACATTCACGAAACTCTAAGCCATACAGAACAAGCCTGGTCTGAAGTTTTGTGTTTGCCATGCTTCCCTGACCTCATAGAAAGCGAACTTGAGCAGGTTAAAGCTACGCTTAAATCATTCTTGGTTACAAATTCAATGGCAAGGATTACTCCTGCAACTGAATCGACTAAACGTCCTATTAAGATACCTGTATCACGTCCTTCAATAGGAGAGAATGAGTTGCGTAACGTAAAGCAAGTTTTTGATACGGCGTGGTTGGGACTCGGTGCAACTGTTAAAGAGTTTGAAGCAGCATTGAGTAAGCTTTTGGGAGGACGGTATGTGGTAGGTGTCGCATCAGGAACGGCTGCACTTCATCTTGCTCTTGCTGCTCTTGATATTAGTACTGGAGACGAAGTTATTGTCCCATCGTTAACTTTCTGTGCAAGCGTTCAAGTCATTACAGCATTAGGCGCAAAGCCAGTATTCTGTGAAGTCGACAGGAGTACACTCAATATTAATATTGATGACGTGCAGCGCCGCATTACGCAGCATACACGCGCCATCATGCCAGTGCATTTCTGTGGTAATGTTTGCGATATGGATGCTCTAATGAATTTGGCACAGCAGTATGGGCTAAGAGTGATTGAGGATGCAGCCCACGCATTCGGCTCATCATACCACGGTCAACCTGTTGGTAGCTTTGGAGATATAACCTGTTTTAGTTTTGATCCAATAAAAAATATTACCTGCGGAGAGGGTGGCGCTGTCGTCGTTGAAAGTGCCGAGCTTGCGAAAATAATTCAGAATAAAAGGATGCTAGGGATGAGCAGTGATAGATGGCAACGCTCACAAGATCAACATAGCTGGTGGTATTCGGTGGATAGCCAGGGTTACAGATACCACATGAGCAATATTAATGCGGCCATCGGTTTAGCACAACTCGAAAAACTTTCTACTTTTCGTGATAAAAAGCGAAGAATAGTTCACCGCTATAATGAGAGCTTTGCTAAGATTCCAGGGATAGAACTGCTGTATTGGGATATAGATCAGTGTTGCCCGTTTAGCTATATAATTTTAGTAAAAAACGGGCGACGGAACGACCTCCATAAGTATCTATCTCAGCAAGGGATAGGAAGCGGCGTTAACTATATTCCCAATCATCTTCAACCTTATTTCAGTTACTATGCCTCTAAATTAGAGGTAACAGAAGCTATCTATGAAGAGGTTCTTACTTTACCACTTTATAGCGATATGATTGACTCTGATGTCGAACGGGTTATCCATAACGTGACCAGCTACTTCGAGGAGAATTGATATATCATGTCTGTAAGTGTAATTATCCCTTTGTACAACGGAGAGCCATGGATAGGGCAAGCACTAGACAGCGTCTTCACCCAAGAGCTATCTGCTGAGAAAGTCATTGTCGTAGATGATCGCTCTACTGATGCTTCTGTTGAGATTGTGTGCAATAACTATCCTAAAGTTAAGCTGATCCCAAACGAGGGTAAGGGTTCATCAATTGCTCGCAACATTGGATTGCGCGAAGTAAGCACTAAGTATGTGGCGTTCCTAGATCAAGACGATATTTGGCATCCGTCGCACCTGCGACTACTTGTGAATTCATTAGAGCAAAACCCGGAAGCTAATACAGCGGTAGCCGAAGCCAATTGCTTCAGTGGCGACACTCCTAATTACCAGCTATCGAATGCACCGATACGTTTCTTCGATTCCTGGACTCGATATCCATTTACCATTGGCATAGATGGACCTTCCCTAGCGCTCCACCGCACGGATATTCTGCCGGCTGTAGGGCTTTGGGAAGAGTGTGCCACTGGCATGGGAGATGCCCTAATCTTTCTCAAGCTGGCCGTACTCCATCCAATCCTACGAATCAGCTCTTGCACTGTTGGTAAACGCATTCATGACAGTCAACAATGGTTGGCGGTACGTAAACTCGGCGGGACTTATCTCGGCTTTCGCTACCAGGTCATGCAACGCGCACTTGAGTTCCGCCGTCGCCATGTACACTCTAGCACTGACCTACAGCACTATGAACGCCGCCTTGAATCGCTAATCTCATTAAAGAATCTAAATAATGTCATTGAGGCTGAAAGCTTTGAGGAATTACCCCCTATAGCTTTGGAGCTTGAGTCGCTTATCGGTACTGAGTCGGTTGAATACCTGCCACATGCCTTTTATTGTCTCATGGGAGCTCTATTCAAGACCCATGATGCCGAGGAGCTTAGGAAACTGCGGGATGAGGTTTTCACGCGCCTGCTTGACTACTGGCCAGAAGATGCCCCCGCGACTCTTAACGCTATGCGTGGAATCATAGGAGAGCTTCCTCATGTTTCGTGAGCTAACGCCATGAATTATAACTAGATTAATGAAAAGATAATTAATCGAGATGCCTGACAATAATAGATGAACAAGCTTAGTGAACATATGGCGTTCGCCCTCGAACTGGCAACTGTCGCCGCGAACGAAATTTTGCCTCGGTTTCAACTTTGCGATACAAAAATAAAGGACGATGGGAGCTTAGTAACTGAGGCAGACCAAGCTGCGGAAAGGGCGATGCGATCGCTTATAGCAGAGCGATATCCTTCCCATTCAGTGCTTGGAGAAGAAGAGGGGGAAACTGATGGAAACGCTGCGCAGCAATGGATCATCGATCCAATAGATGGAACGTCGTCGTTTGCGCTTGGGATACCGATGTTCGGAACCCTGATCGGTTTATTTGAGGATGGTTCACCGCAACTGGGTGTAATACACTTACCGGTAACGGGCGAAAACCTTTATGCAGAGAACGGCAGTGGGTGCTGGTATGTACGGGGAAATAGGCAACGACAACAAGTCCGAGTAGATAGCTCCGTAACGACTCTCAGCAGTGCGCTGGTTAGCCTCTCCGGTTTTTCTGAGACAGAACTACGCTCTGGCAAACAGAAAGATTGCTTTGATGCATTTTTAAATAAATCGAATAGCGTAACCTTTGTTGGGGATTGTATACAACATCTACTTGTTGCGCACGGTCGGCTACATATTGCTTTTGATACCCTTATGCACCCTTGGGACTCTGCGGCAATCATTCCTTGTATTCGAGAAGCTGGCGGAGTGGTGAGTACATTGGATGGAGATTACAACCACATAGCGTTTGGCGGAAGCCTACTTAGCTCTTGCAGCTTAAGTCTTCATGAAGAAGTTCTACAAATTTTTAGCAAATATATTTAAATAGTCGGTTATTGCTCAATATCATTTCCTTATCATTTCCTTGAGCCGTGTGCGGTGTAAAGCCGCTCGCACGGTTCTCAGGGGGAAAAGAGACTTGTCCGGAATATTAACTCTGACTTTTCACGGGATGTGGAAAGGGTGTCAGGGTTCGCGAGTTGAAGTAGCGAACCGCTCTCCCATCATTTTTTGTATTTAGAGGTTTCTTCAAGTAAATCTTTCAAACCCTGGTTAAGAGTTTCAATGGAACGAGCTAAAGCTTCAATTTTAGCTCTGGCGGTGATTTGCTCAAAAGCATCTAGGTATGCTTGACTACCAGCTTTACCTAGATGCTTATATTTAGAAAGCTTGCCGTTAGTCTTAGTCGGAAATATAGGGTCTGTTGCTTGTAGTTTATAATACCAATAAAATTCCTTACGCCCTTTTGCCAGATAGCGAGCAATCCAACATCCTCCGGGAGCGACTGCGCTTGATGCCATAATTGCTTGGATTTCTTGCTCCAAGCGCTCTTTGAAGGAAGCAACTTGATCTACTGGAGTTTAGACTAAGCAGTGCAAAACAACCCAGCAGTGCTGAGTTAATAAAAGACTTGTTAAAAGCATGAAGGATCTTTGAGATTAAACCGCGAGCGATGGTTCTTTACGGGGCGGTGTTGCTCTTTTTTTAACCGTTGGGTAGCGGTTTTTACGGGTACGGGGTTTTCCTGGTTGCCAGCCAGGAGACTTTCCGCGTGGTTTGGGTAACTGGGCAGGAGTACCAATCGCCGCTAAAACTCCACCCATAGCTTGAGCAACTCGTCCAGGGGTCAATTTATCCAGGGATTTCTGCCAGGGTAAAGGATTGTCAGTCACAATATCACGGGCTAACCATAATTCCCAAGTCATTAAAGGCATCAAGTCACTCCATCGCTCACATTGCTTAGGAGTACCTAGCTTCGGAACAGTCCAATGTAGGCGTTGCTTTAAAAAGCGATACCAATGGTCAATTGTAAAGCGACGCAAGTAAAGTCGCCAAACTGAGTCTAAGGGTGGCATTTCTTCACCCACCCAAGCTAGCCACAAAGGTTTAGACACTCTCAAGTTACCTTGAACATCAAGACGTTCAACCCTCATGAGTGAGATCGGGCGTGTAGCAGCTTTCTTGAAGTGCAAATTTTGCCATAAAGTGACACGCACCCGTTGCAGTTTTGGGTCAAAAACTTCTAAGACAGATGTCGGTTCATCCCATGTTGTAGGTTCATTGAGTTTAAATTTAGCACCATGCTTCTTGGGGCGTCCCGAACCTTCATAAGGTTCAGGTGCGCCCCATAAACAAAGATTTGAGCGCAACCGTACAAGAATGTCACATGGAATGTTGGCGGTCTTCAAAATAAAAGGGGCACAACCATACTCACTGTCAGTAGACCGAAAACTTTGGCGATCGTTCTGGGAAACAGACTCAAATT
>CAZZXJ010000095.1:2246-13776 GCA_964657905.1 uncultured Stigonema sp. | reverse complement strand
TGAAATCCTTGTAGAGACGCGAAATTTCGCGTCTCTACATTGTTTTTCGGAGATGTATATTTAGTATGGATGAGTTTGAAGCCAAGCTGCAATTGAAGGTGTTTGACTTACTATTGAATGTAGCGCATTAAGCTTTGAATACGGCCTAAGCAGTTCTTTTGGCGGTCTTAATGGTCCATTAGGCTCGGGTATGTAAAAAAATGTAGATGGAGTTGTCCAAAGTTTTGCAGTTTCATCCAATGTACATAGAATATCATACACTGCTAAATCAGCCCATGTTAGTGATGGACCAACAAGAAATGGAGAGTCGAGGTTGCTCCCAATCAGGATCTCAAACCTTTTGAAGTGCATGGGCACAGTTACGGCGAAGTACTCACCCAGACGCTCCACTCTCACCGATACATCCCTCATTTTCATGATTAACCGACCATTCTGCACAATGCGGTCAACATAGCATCCGTACAAAAGGTCTAGCAGATCTCTCCATGCATCGACCACCATGTCTGATATGGCGGCTTGCACCCTGTCTAATGGGTACAATCCTGCTTCTTTTGCAGCATAGCGAGCGATGGCGCATGATTGACCTATTATGGTGTTACCAACTTCAAGAGTGGGGAACTGGTCGAAGGGGAGTTGGCCAGTTTCCCTTTGCTGTGCATATTCTTGGAACGATATTGTTTTATCTTCAAATGGAACACTACCATAAATGAAGATGAGGCGTGGAAGTTCAGCTCTGCCCTTCCCATCATCAAAATATCGTAAGATTGGACGCAAATTCGTCATTGTTAGCTAATGATGTAAGGGTTGGTCATTAATTTAACATTCGTCGCCAGGAGTCCCTCTCAAGCCTGATCGCTTTGACTCGGCTGCGGGAATACTTTTATATAGTAATTCCAACAAATAGTACTAGTCTAGTATGACCTACTGTAGCAATATTGGGTGTCGGCGTCCACAAAATTCTGATAGTTCTCGTTTTTGTAATAGTTGTGGTCACGAATTGTTACTCAAAGAGCGATATCGCTTACTCCAGCTCATTGGCTGCGGTGGCTTTAGCAGAACATTTTTAGCTATTGATGAACATCTTCCCACTAAACCCAAATGTGCGATTAAGCAGCTATGTTTACCTGAGGTAAATACTGAAGTTTACCACAAGGCAGTTGAACTATTTTGCCTTGAAGCGGTTCGTCTCCATGAGCTTGAACATCCCCAAATACCTAAATTACTAGCGCACTTTGAACAAAAGCAAAAGTTTTATCTCGTGGAAGAATTGGTTGTAGGACAGACACTCCTGCAGGAATTACGACAACACGGCGTTTTTAGAGAAGCGCAAATTTGGGAGTTACTGAAGGGTTTATTGCCTGTACTGCAATTTATCCATTCCCGACAAGTGATCCACCGAGATATTAAACCGGAAAATATTATGCGTCGCACCTCTGGTGGAGATCTGGTTTTAATAGATTTTGGAATTGCTAAACTTGCTACTAATACAGCGCTACTATCTACAGGTACAGTAATCGGTAGTCCAGAATACATGGCTCCTGAACAAGTCCGAGGAAAGGCACTACCAGCTAGCGATCTTTATGGACTGGGGGTAACTTGCATTTACTTACTAACCGCTATTTCTCCCTTTGATTTGTTCGATATTGCTAACGATCGCTGGGTATGGCGAGACTATTTACTAGCAGAAAATCCTGTCAGCAATCACCTCGGTCAAATCTTAGATAAACTCATACAAAATGCCGTTTTGCAGCGCTACCAATCTGCCACAGAATTGTTGCAGTTGCTGAAACAAAAGCCAACTCAATTGCCCCATATTTTTATTGCTCCCACCCTAACTACTATTGATTACACACATTTGCATGATTTACTAGCACAGAAAAAATGGCAGCTAGCAGATCGAGAAACTTGGGATGTGATGTGTCGGGTACTGGCAAAGCCTATAGGTAGCTATATTTACAATGGTGATTTTGATAAGTTTCCCTGTCAAGATTTGCAGAAAATTGACCATTTATGGATGAATTACAGTCATGGACGCTTTGGCTTTAGTGTGCAAAAACTTATTTACGAAAGTGTCGATAGGGACTATGGAAGTTTTTGCAATCAGGTTGGTTGGCAGATTTACAATTCTACTTGTGCTAACTCTCAGTTGAATTTTAGTCTCAAAGCACCAACTGGACATCTACCTTCGCGGATTTGGATTGGTGGTTTTCAATGGTGGCAACACGCCAGTACTTTAGCTGCAAGACTGGCAGTTTGTGGTATCAGTGAATTAGACATGGAGTGAAAATTAATGATGCGTTCTTTAAAACCATTGGTAAGGGCGCTCTTTACCCCGCCCTTACAATGTGGTCAATTCTGTTTGAGAGCGATGCCCCAAATGGGCTGCTGCACCCGAAGTGCTCGCTCAATGCCTGAAATGACCGAATTCCGCCATGCACATTATGCTTAGGAGCGTATAGTGCGTAAGTCCTAAAGTATTGGAGCGGAGCTTTTTCAACACAATAATTCCCCCAATAGAATGCGGGGAATTGTCAACCATCTTTGGGTATAATTTGGAAGTTATGAATTAAAAATTAAGAACCCAGACCCCCTTTGGGATTGGAGCGCAGCGACTGTTGATTTCATGGGGACTTGGCGAAGTAGTTATTGGTTAAGACTGCGATCGCACGTGCATATTGAGGATCAGAGTGAGTCCCAATTAAAGCGCGGTCAGCCCCTAGCTGACGCTGCTGGGCTTGTGTCAAGTCTATCCTGACATCAGGCTGAATTCCCTTATGGTTAATATCTGTCCCATTTGGCGTGAAGTAATGTTCTATTGTTACTGCCAAGCCGGAACCATCTGAGAGTCGATGAAGCTGCTGAACTAACCCTTTTCCAAAGGTTGTACTGCCAACAACCACAGCTCTCTTATTATCCTTAAGGGCACCGGTGAGAATCTCACTAGCACTCGCCGAATTGCCGTCTACCAGAACCACCAAGGGTTTTTTAGTCAGCGCTGTTTGATTGGCTTTAAGTTCCTCCTTACCCCCCACACGATCTACCGTGCGGACTATTGCACCTTTGTCCAGCCACATCCGAGCAATCTCAACACCGGAAACCAGCAACCCACCAGGATTGCCCCGCAGATCTAACACAAACCCATCCACCTGCTTGGCTTTGAGATCCTGGATTGCGCGACGCATTTGTGCGGGTGCAGATGCGCTGAATTCATCTAAGCGGATATAGCCAACGCGCCTAGAGCTTTCCTGCTTGAGATCATAACTAACCTTTGGCACTTCGATATTCGCACGTGTGATCTTCACGTCAAACTCGCTCTGCCCAAGACGTGCAATCCGCAGAGTGACTGGTGTACCTGCCTTGCCGCGAATCAGCTTGGAGGCATCCTCCACTTTCATTCCTTGAGCGGATTTGCCATCAATTGCCAAAATCCGATCTCCTGCTTTAATACCAGCTTTGAGCGCGGGAGTATTTGCCACAGTTTCCTCGACAACCAGCTCATTGGTTTTTGCGTTCTGTTTTAGCTGAATCCCAATCCCAGACAATTGCCCAACAATTGATTGCTCAGTCAAGGCTTGGTAATTTTTAGGGTCGAGAAACCGAGTGTAGGGGTCTCCCAGTTGTTTTAACGCTGCCCGAATAGCGTCATAAGCCTGTTGCTTAGAGGTGTAGTTTTGGCTCAACAAGCTTTGTCTAGTTGCTTGCCAGTCAACGTGATTGAATGTGCCATCCACATACTCACGGTCAACGAGTTGCCACACTTCATCGACCACTACTTTTGGGCTATCTTGTAACTGGGCACCAACGGAGCGACACCCGACAGGGCTAAACACAGACAAAATAGCAGCTGTAGCGATCGCTCCACCGATGAAAGCAACTTGAAGCTGTGAGAAACGTTGTGAGGATTTAAGCATTGAGATTCAGCGCCAGGATACTTGGATAATTTTTTATTTATTTTTCACTAGCTTAACGAACAATACCGGAGTATTTCAGCACTGCGAGGACGATTGCTGGGGCTTTCAACAGCCGAAACACAAACTTCGTTAAAAAGGCATCTAATTCGCGCATTTGGCAAAGCGGAGCTTTTTCAACAAAATAATTCCCCGCATTCTATTCGGGGAATTGTCAACCATCTTTGGGTATATTTTGTAAATTATGAATTAAAAATTAAGAACCCACGCCCCCTTTAGGATTGGAGCGCAGCGACTGTTGATTTCGTGGGGACTTGGCAAAGTAGTTATTGGTTAAGACGGCGATCGCACGCGTATACTGAGGATCGGAGTGAGTGCCAATCAAAGTTGGGTTAGTCCCTAACTGCTGCTGCTGGGCTTGTGTCAAGTCTATCCTGACATCCGGCGCAATACCTTTGTGGTGAATATCCGTTCCATTCGGTGTGAAGTAATGCTCTATTGTCACTGCCAAGCCGGAACCATCTGAGAGTTGATGAAGCTCTTGGACTAACCCTTTGCCAAAGGTTTGACTGCCAACTATCATGGCTCTTTTATTATCCTTGAGGGCACCCGTGAGAATCTCACTTGCACTTGCCGAATTGCCATCTACCAGAACCACCACAGGTTTTTTAGTCAGCGCTGTTTGATTGGCGAGCAGTTCCTCTTTACCGCCTATACGGTTTACCGTACGAACTATCCCACCATTATCCAGCCACATGCGCGCAATCTCAACACTTGCAACCAATAACCCACCAGGATTGCCGCGTAGATCCAACACAAACCCATCAGCCTGCTTGGCTTTGAGATCTTGGATTGCTCGACGCATTTGCACGGGTGAGGCGGCACTGAACTCATCCAGGCGGATATAGCCAATGCGCTTGGAGTTTTCCTGCTTGAGGGTGTAACTTACTTTTGGCACTTCAATATTCGCACGTGTAATCTTCACCTCAAAATTACTCTGACCTTGCCGCGCCAACCGTAAAATCACTGGTGAACCTGCCTTACCACGAATTAACTTGGAGGCATCCTCCACCTTCATTCCTTGAGTGGGCTTACCATCAATTGCCAAAATCTGATCTCCAGCTTTAACGCCAGCTTTAAGTGCCGGAGCATTGGTCACCGTTTCTACTACTGTAAGTTGCTGGGTTTTTGGGTTTTGTGCCATCTGAATCCCAATCCCAGACAATTGCCCAACAATTGATTGCTCATTCAAGGCTTGGTACTGTTTGGGATCGAGAAACCGCGTGTAGGGGTCTCCCAGTTGTTTTAAAGCTGCCCGAATAGCGTCATAAGCCTGTTGTGGAGAGGTGTAGTTTTGGCTCAACAAGTTCTGTCGAGTTGCTTGCCAATCAACGTGATTAAATGTACCATCAACATACTCATGATCAACGGTTTGCCAGACTTCATCGACTACTACTTTTGGACTATCTTTTAGTTGGGCATGGACGAGACGGCATCCCATAGGGCTGAATACAGACAAAGCAGCAGTTGTAGCGATCGCTCCACTAAACAAGGCAACGTGGAGCAGCGAGAAACGTTGTGAGGATTTAAGCATTGAGATCAGCGCCAGAATACTTAGATGGTTTTAAATCTAGTTTTCACTAGCTTAGCGAACAATACCGGAGTATTTTGGCTCTGCTTCAAGATCGTGGCTTTTGTCATGTATCAACTGGTTAACTGCTCAAAAACTCCCATTTCTCCGAGACGAATTGTCATAAGTTCCACATCTGTAATCGCTTTGTGAGGACCGTTGTTTGCATGAGCAGGTGTAAACCAGAAAGTTCCTGCTTTGCACTCACGTCCAGCAGTCTCGACTGTTCCATTGAGGACATACACATATTCATCACAAGGATGACCGAAGAGGCAGGGGAGCACCGGGGGCACCTTTGGCAGGGGGAAAAGATTCTGGATTCCCCTGCGTGCAAAGGTTTCTTGCGAATCCATTTATGGATGGAGAACAACAAAAATGTCCTCTGTATCCACGTAGTGCAAGAAATACTACGTCCTTATTACTTGCGAATCTATTTATGGATGGGGTTCCAAAGGTGCTCCCCATCCCCCCTGCCCCCCTGTGCCTCTTCCTTGACGAATGACAGTGAACCGGAATCACAGTACCAGCAACCATGCGAAGCCGATGAATTGAGCCTTGCGGAACTGGTTTTTATCCCACTGCATACTTGACTATTTATGTCAATGCGTAAGTCCTAGAATGTTTAAAAAACTTGCTTTCAGTTACCTTATCCCCATTGAGTGATGGGGGTATTTTAGTTTGCTGCTACCAAGACGGGCATGACCATTGGCAGAGAAATCTTTGCCTCTAGATGATATTATCAGCAGATATTCTTAAGGGTATGATATTCCCTCTGTTCTAAGAGCGGGAACAAAATTAAATTAACTTGCAATCATTCAGATATGTATCTGATTTACTTTTCCCCTAGGAGCGCGAACTAAATTGGCTTGTAATTAACCAATATGAATCTAATTTACTTTCTTTTGCGTTCTTCATGGGGGATAATGGCGATCGCCATCATCACAGGAGTTTTCAGTGGCAGCAGTAGCGCTAGCCTGATTGCCCTGATCAGCAGTGCCACGAGTAGCAGTGCGACTTCACGCCTCACATCCCTAGCTTGGGGTTTTGTCGGGCTTGCCCTAGTTGCACTTATTACCAGTATCATTTCTCAAGTGATGCTAGTTCGCTTATCTCAGAATGCAGTCTTCCAATTACGGATGCGCTTGAGTCACCAGATTCTCGCTTCTGAGTTGAGGCATTTGGAACAGCTAGGGAATCCCCGACTATTAGCAACCCTCACCGAGGACGTCCAGTCAGTAGCCAATGCTGTTTATGATATTCCTTTCCTCTGCATTGATATTGCCATCGTTGTGGGTTGCCTAGTTTACATAACCTGGCTTTCCTGGACAGTATTGCTGATGGTTTTCTGCCTGATATTGGTGGCGGTCGCTACTAACCAGTGGCTGTTAAAAAGAGGACAAAAATTTCTCACCCTTGCCCGTGAAGATCAAGATCTGCTGTTTAAGCATTTTCGCACCATCACTGAAGGAGTCAAGGAACTCAAGCTGCACTACGGACGGCGTCAAGTCTTCCTGACTCAAGACCTTAGCTCAACCGCAGCCACCTTACGGCGTCACAACGTTCGCGGTCTGACCCTATTTGCTGCAAGTACAAGCTGGGGGAGACTACTGCTTTTTTTCGCTATTGGTTTTGTACTGTTCGCGCTTCCCAATCTCATCACCATCAGTCCCCAAACTCTCTCTGGCTACATCTTGACCTTTACCTACTTGATGTTGCCCATGGACAATATCGTGAACAACCTTCCCCGGTTCATGAAAGCCGGCGTTGCCTTGCAAAAAATCGAGTCGCTGGGTTTATCTTTAGCTGATCGAGCCGAAGTCTCAACGGTTCCGCCGGAGTTTAAGTTTTCTTGGCGCCGCTTAGAACTTAAGGGAGTTGCCCACACTTACAATCAAGAGCAAGAAGACAGCAACTTTATCTTGGGTCCGGTAGACCTGAAGTTCTATCCGCAAGAACTGGTGTTCATTGTCGGTGGGAATGGTAGCGGTAAATCTACTTTAGCCAAACTAATTACAGGACTTTACATTCCTGAAGCCGGAGAAATTTGGTTAGACAACCAGCTCATTAACGAACAGAATCGAGAGTGGTATCGCCAGCATTTTTCAGTGGTATTTTCTGACTTCTATTTGTTTGACGATCTGACAGGGTTAGAAAATACCCACCTAGATACTCAAGCTCAAGAGTACCTGAAACTACTCCAGCTAGACCATAAGGTCAAAGTGGAAAATGGCAAACTTTCCACCACTGCTCTTTCCCAAGGACAGCGGAAACGACTAGCTTTACTCACAGCATACTTGGAAGACCGACCAATTTATCTATTTGATGAGTGGGCAGCCGACCAAGACCCCGTCTTCAAGGAAATCTTCTACACCCAGTTGTTACCAAAACTCAGAGATAGGGGCAAAACTATACTGGCAATTAGCCACGACGACCGCTATTTTCATCTAGCAGACCGACTCCTAAAACTGGACTATGGTCAAGTAGTTTATGAAAAGCAATACTCAGAGCAGGAAAAGCAACCTCTCTGAGAAATTGCCCAGAGTGAAACATTCACAAATCTACCCATAAGAGCAACTTTTTTTCCATATATTAAGTAATATTGTAAGTCAGATGAGAGAACAAATTGCAATTATTGGTTTCGGTTATGTTGGCTTACCTCTATTATTAGTATTCGCTAAAAAGTTTCCCGGCTCTAAAAGCTAGCCGCGACTTTAGTCGTTAGATACTACAGTATATGACAAAATTTTTGGTCACTGGTGCAGCTGGTTTTATCGGCTTTCATTTAAGCAGAAAACTTTTAATGATCGGGGAAGAAGTTCTTGGTATAGATAATCTTAACAACTATTATGATGTCCGTTTAAAACAGGCTCGGTTAGCTCAGCTAGAAAATTACAAGAACTTTCAGTTTTACAAATTCGATATAAGCGATCGCACAACCATGGCTGAGCTATTTGCCAATGATTTGCCAACTAAAGTGATTCATTTAGCTGCTCAAGCTGGTGTCCGTTATTCGCTTTCCAATCCTTATGCTTATGTAGATAGCAATCTAGTAGGTTTCCTCAACATCCTTGAGGGCTGTCGTCAAACGGAGGTAAAGCACCTAGTTTTTGCTTCCTCTAGTTCAGTTTATGGAGCTAATACAAAGAAACCTTTTTCTGTTGATGATAATGTAGATCACCCTATAAGCTTATATGCAGCTACAAAAAAAGCGAATGAACTAATGGCTCACTCTTACAGCCATTTATACAATTTGCCCACAACAGGTCTCCGCTTCTTCACTGTTTATGGTCCTTGGGGACGACCGGATATGGCGCTATTTTTATTTACTCAGGCAATCTTGTCAGACCAGCCGATCAATGTCTTTAACCAAGGTAAGATGCAGCGGAACTTTACTTATATTGATGATGTTATTGAAGCAATTATTCGCGTTCAAGATAACATTCCTCAACCTAATTTAGATGCAGCAAAATCTACATTAAGCCCTAATACAAGTCATGCTCCTTATAGAATTTATAATATTGGAAGTGAGAAGTCTGTGAGATTAGATGACTTCATTCAGGTTGTGGAAAATTATCTCGGCAAAAAGGCAAAGAAAAATTTACTCCCACTCCAGCCAGGTGATGTTCCTGAGGCTGACGCGGATGTTCAAGATTTGGAGCAATTTGCCTTTAAGCCAAGTATATCTGTTGAAGTGGGAATTCCACGCTTTGTCGATTGGTATCGTTCTTACTACCAAATATAAAGCTAATAGCTGATTGCTAATGGTTAATTGCCTGATTACGATTAGCAATTAGCCATGAGCCGATTACTTTGATCTACTTAACATCTAAGTAGGCTGCTAGCGCCTCAGATCCGCCGATTAACTTACCATCGACAAAGACTTGCGGAACTGTAGTTGCTCCTGTAACCGCCCGGAGGGAGTAAGGAGTGGCATCTTTACCCACGACAATTTCTTGATAATCAATGCCATGTTCCTTCAGCATAGCCTTGGCACGGGCACAGAATGGGCAACCGACTTTCGTAAACAGAGAAACGGTTTGGGGTTTTGCTGCCTTAGGATTGATGTAGCGAAGCATAGTATCTGCATCCGATACCTTAAATGGGTCACCAGGCTCTTCTGGCTCAATAAACATCTTCTCCACCACACCATTTTTCACTAGCATAGAATAGCGCCAGGATCGCTTCCCAAAACCCAGATCTGCTTTATCCACCAGCATTCCCATGCCTTCAGTGAACTCACCATTGCCATCAGGAATCAGCTTGATATTCTCTGCCTGTTGGTCTTTTGCCCATTCATTCATCACAAAGGCATCGTTCACTGAAATGCAAACAATGTCATTTACGCCATTCTCTCTAAACACCTTTGCCAACTCGTTGTAACCAGGGACATGGGTCGAGGAACAGGTGGGAGTAAAAGCACCTGGTAGTGAGAAGACAACCACTGTCTTGCCAGCAAATAGGTCATTAGTTGTGATATCTACCCACTGGTCGTTTTGGCGAGTATGGAAGGTAACGTTTGGAACTCTTTGTCCTTCTCGATTGGGCAACATCAATTTTGCTCCTTAACCAATTATTGAGGCTTGTTTATAAAGCGTACTCATTATGAGTTTATTTGTCAAGTGTTGCTCAGGAAGGGGTATAGGGCAATGGAAGACTGGCAATTCCCCAATCAACAACTAACAACTAACAATGCCCAATAGAATCTTCCTCTGTCAGTGTACCGCCCATTCCCAGTTGTAGTCGCCTGCCACGCCAGTAGATACTGTTGCCGAAGGCTCCCCCTATAAAAATGATAAAACTTAATAGATCGCGAAGTGGCAGTGCCCAGAGCCAGCGAACCAATTTGGGGCAATCCATGCAGTAAATAGCTACCAGCGCTTGGACGATTCTGACAGTTATAATAGCTAAGGATACAACGATCGCCCAAGGTTGAAAACCCGAAACCAGGAGTAACGGGATACAGTACACAGTGCCACAAGTGAACAGATTACCGTAATACAACGGACCTTCCAAATAACGAATCGTTCTAGCCCAGCGCAACTCCCGTTGGAAGACTTGTTGAAAGCTCTGGCGTCCACCGTCGGTTTCTGTAACATATGGCGACAGTTCAATCCGATAGCCAGCATTTACCACCATATTGCCGATTTGGTAATCCGAGCCGATCCGGTTGACAATGCTTTGTAATCCACCAGCTTGCGCCAGCACAGATTTGCGGATAGCCATTGTTGCGCCAAAAGCAAACCATAGATTACCCCCCTGTAAGCTGCGAGCCAGCAGCACACTTGGCATGTTGTCTGTACACCTCCCCAAAGAGGCTATAGCCGGGATCAGAAACTCCGGGGCGTGAGCAACGTAACCGCATGTAACCAGACCAATAGAAGGATCTGCTAGGGGCGGTGTTATTGTACGTAGGTAGTGGGGTTGCACGTATATATCACTATCCGTGAAAATAACTATTTCGTGCTGTGCAGCCTCAAGCAAATGCATGAAATTGCTGACCTGATGGTTAAGACCACGTACCTCCAAGCAGAAGATCAGCTTGGCGCGATCAGGAAATTTCGCCACCACTTCTTTGATGATGGGAACAGCAGGGTCTTTTAGGTTCATGACGCCAAACAACACTTCGTAGTGATCATAGTCTTGCTGGCAGAAGCTCTCCCAATTTTTTCTAGAATCGTCATCTACACCGCAAACGGGGATGATCACTGACACAGGCTCAACGTTCGCACTAGTTTCCTGTTTAGTATTTGTGAAGAACCGAGCAGTGGCGATCGCACACCAGATGTAATAAACTACAGATCCTGCAATGAGAATAAGCAGAACTAACTGTAAAGCGCTGATCATCGTAAGTATATCTACTACTGAATAGCGATTTTCGTAAAATTTATCATAAGACTATGGCTGGCGCAACTAAGCTTCAAGGTGAAATTTACCTCACCTTGGGATGAATATAAATGATGGTTTGTTGATTGAGCTTCTGTTTATATGTGAT
>CAZZXJ010000095.1:0-2146 GCA_964657905.1 uncultured Stigonema sp. | reverse complement strand
AACCAACTTATCAATTAGTTTTACGACTTACACATTGACATAAATAGTAAAGGTCTGCGAGAAGATTTTTCCGGCAATTCGTAGACCACAATATGACCGTAGGGGCGGGGTAACCCCGCCCCTACAATGTGGTCAATTCTGTTTGAGGGACATGCCCCAAATTTGCTCTGCACCTTCGTGTTCGCTTTTGTGTCTGAAATGACCCAATTAGATAATACACATGATGCTGAATTTGTAAAGTGCGTAAGTCCTAAGTTTGTTTATAAATCCGTTTTTTATTAGTTTATTGATTCAAATCTAGGGGTACAGTATCTGCTATTTTTATATGCATACTATTGTCATTTTATCACAAATAAATTGGATTTATACAGAATATTTTTCTAGAAAAATATTCTGTATTTTAAACTAAATTTAACCAAATTTTATACATCTGTTTACTTATTAGAGATGTATTTCGTATTAAAATTTTCCTGTATTTACTTATACCAAGGTAAATGATTTCATCTAAATAAACTAAAACTTCCCATTTTATGTTTCTAGCAAACAATTAATTATTTAGAGTAATTGACTCACATGGAAAATATTAAGGTTACCAAACTTGCCTTCTATGTTGTGCCAGCTTTGGCAAGTTTCCTCTTAGCGAATGCTTTAAGCGGCAGTGGACTAGCTACTAACCCTCAAGGGGAGCATAACAACAAGCACGTATTACTGCTTTCAGTTGATGGACTGCGCGAAGCCGACGTGGAAGACCCTAACCTAGCAGGTGACTTAACCAACACTCTCAAATTGGCTAAAAGTGGAGTCACATACACCAATGCTGCTACCAGCAAACCATCCGATTCCTTCCCCGGTACGCTGGCTTACCTGACGGGTGCCGGTCCTAAAACTACAGGTGTTTACTATGACGACTCCTACGCCCGCGATTTGATTGCACCTGGAGGCAATGTCAGCACTCCCTTGGGTACAGAAGCGGAATTTGCTGAGAATATTGATAAGGACTCCACTCTGCTTAGTGGTGGTGGAGATTTCAGGGTTGGTAGTATCGACCCTACCAAGCTACCACTAGATAGCAACGGCAACTCTGTGTATCCCCACAACTACGTCAAAGTCAATACAATCTTTAATGTTGCTCACGACGCAGGCTTATATACAGCGTTCTCCGATAAACATCCAGCTTACGACATTGCAAATGGTCCGAGTGGCAATGGGGTAGATGATTTCTACGCACCAGAAATCAACGCCTCGGTAGCACTCGAAGACGGCAAGTTGGTTGATGCGTCTACTGCAAAAGACCCAAGCAAGCTGACCTTTACGACAACCACCAACAATTACAAGCTAACTGAAGCTTACGATGACCTGAAGGTCAACGCCATCCTGAACGAAATTAAAGGCTCGAACTCTCAGGGCACAGCTGTAATGGTCGTACCTGCCATCTTTGGGATGAACTTTCAGGCTGTGAGTGTCGCAGAGAAAGACTTAGCAAATGGCGGCATTAATGCTGATGGCACTCCTTCGGCTGAACTAGAAGATGCCATCAAGCACACAGATCAGAGCATTGGTAAGATTGTTAATGCTCTCAAACAAAACCATCTGTTTGACTCTACCTTGGTCGTGTTGACCGCCAAACATGGTCAAAACCCACGTGTGGGTGCAGCCACTCTCCTGAAAGATAGCGTCTACACGGACGCACTGAAAAATGCCGGGATTAAGGTAGCGCAGGCAACACAAGACGATATCGCCCTGCTGTGGTTAGACGATCAAACTCAAGCAGGTGATGCCGCAAATATCCTCAACTCCCTCAAAGCTTCCAACCCCGAGATCGACACTGTTCTAGCAGGAGACGATTTGCAAAAAGCGGGCTTTGGAAATCCTCATGATGGACGGACACCAGACTTGATTGTGAAACTCAAGCCAGCGTATGTGCTGGTTGGCAATCCTGCCACTTCCAATAAGCGAGCAGAACATGGTGGTCTATCGTCAGACGATACCCATGTGCCACTGATTCTCGGTGGAGACAATCTAGCTGTCAGGGTGCGCGCAAAAAAGCAAACACAGCAAGTGAACACAGCGCAAATTGCTGTGACGGCACTGGAGGCGCTAGGGTTAAATCCAGCTAATTTGCAAGGAGCCGTAGCGGAAAACACTC
>CAZZXJ010000094.1:0-13926 GCA_964657905.1 uncultured Stigonema sp. | reverse complement strand
CGCGGTAGTTGATGAAGGCAACCAAAAACCCTTTGATTTCGTTAATCAACTCATCGGAGTCAGTAGATTGAAAATCAACTTGCTGAGCGATATTTTGAATGTCAGAATCAGCCAATGTGATTCCCATGAGTTGAGCCTGGTTAGCTACCATCTCAGTTTTTTGGCTTGGGGTAATGGCAGAATTAGCACCAAATGACGGCAAGGTGTCAAGCATGTGCTGTTCAATTGTTTCGCTCTTATCTTCAGATTGCACTGTGGCAGCTGGGTAGGATTTTGTGATTGGTGAGAGTTGCATCAAATGAGTAGCGACTGCTTTTGTGTCATCAGGGGAGGGGTTATTGATGTCTATAGCCAAAGTATTGGCAACCGAGATAATCTGCTCTTGGGTAAAGCCCTGGTAGCCTTGTTTATGCAATGTGGCACGGACGCGGGATACTATGATGGGTGCTGGCATGGTCATCCTCCTAGTTGGTTTCAGCAATTGATTGAAAGTTTCTGGCATTTTCCTTACGCAGCTTGTAAGCGTAGGCAGCAAGGATAATCGAGGCTAATTCTTGGGATTTATAAACTCGCTTACGGCTAAATCCGTGAATCGGTTTAAACCACTTTGTTAGGGTATTTGCATGGATTTTGATGCCATAGGAATCAAAGAGATTTAAGACTTCCAAGCCGGAAATATTTGAGCGACTTTGCAAAAATCTTTGAGATTCCTTAACGGCAGCTACGACTGAAACAAACCTGAAATTTATCTGAGGGAATTGTTTTTTTAGATCGGCTAGCCAGATGACATTTTTCTCACATAAGGGGAAGGTAGCCGGATCGAAAACTTTGCTAAGGCGATACCAAGTGGCGTCACTGATTCGTTGTCCGTATTGCTTCTCGAATAGCTCTCTGGCTAGTTTCCTGTCAATATTCTTCATGTTTCAGTCCAGGGGCGATCTTCCACTAAAGGCGGCGTAAGCGACTGATTTCGTTGGAAGCATCTTCCAGGTGCTTGACGGCTATGCTCCAATCGTCTCTTTGATAGATGTACTCCCCTAGGGCGTCTATCACATGCTCAATATCCCAATTGTTTTGCTTCAGCACTGGCATCAGCTGCTTGATAAATTCGCTTAAAGCTTGGCGTTTACAGTGAGTTATGGCGACGCTCAACGCTTCGGTTATGTCTTCTGTTTCTGTCATGAATCCTCCAAATGGGCATAAAAATGGGGCGGCGACTTGGTTATAAGTCCCGTGGGATAAGGGTTATTCACTTTTCGTTTTTGTTGTCTGTCAGTTCTTGATAGTGTTATGCTATGTCCGATAGGTCAGTTATGTCAACAGGGTCAGATAGGACTTTTCAAAATCGACTAGGCAAGCGAAAATAGGCTAATTAGGATTACTGACCTATATAGCCTTAATATGTCGGAAGACAAAACAGTGAGTTTTCGTGTATTTCTAGATGACTCAGAACGAACGTTATTTAAAGTTGCTTGCGCTGAAGAAAAAACAACTATGAGCCAAAAAACTCGTGAATTAATTAGTGAGTGGTTACAAGACCGGAAAGAGAGAAAACAACAATGACGCAATCACCACAAACACTCCAAAACCCAGAAAACAGGCTAGTGGATACCCATCGCATGTTAAAAATGAGGACATAGCATGACAAACGCAGGTCAGCCAGAAGATATCACCGTGCGGCTAGAGGATATAGACACCCGTCTAGAGGAATTGGGTGACGAATTGGATCTACTCCGCACTGTACAAAATGCTAATAGGCGGGAAACGCGGGGTAACTCCCAAACCATTGTTCGCCTAGAGCGTACTGTCAGGGAATTGAGCGATATTGCCCGTCTTCACCAGCAGGCATTGAGAGCCTCTGAGCGTAAATTCGATGCGTACCAGGAACAAGCCGAACGCGATCGCATTGAGTGGAGAGACGGGATTAACCGCATCTTGCAATACCTGAGCGATCGCAACGGCGGCAGTAGTCCACCAGGAGGCAACTAATGACTGATGACGCGTTTATTTGACGAGATTTTCAGGAGGAACCTTGACGACATAGCGTGAAGATCGACCGCCACGGCAAAGCAAAGGTTTTATCGGCTCAAGAGATCCAGCGGTTGTTTACCTCTGGGTTAGTTACCCCTAGGGACAAAACTCTGTGTGCTGTGATGCTTTATACCGCTTGCCGGATTAGGGAATGCGTAACCCTGAAAGTCAAGGATGTTTTCGATTCAAAAAGGAAGGTCAGATCTGAATTGATTATCCGCAAAGGCAACACCAAAGGTAAGCTCGCTACCCGTACTATCCCCGTGCTGGATGACTTGCGGCGACACCTGGAAGAATACAAACCTCAAGCTTCCTTTGATGGCTATCTCTTCCCCGGTCGTTGGGGAAAAGGTCATATCCATGAGGATAGCGCTGCTTTCATTTTTCGAGAAGCGTGTAAATTGGCGGACATCGAGGGAGCCAGCACACACAGTTGCCGTAGAACCGCGCTCACCCTGATGTCTAATGCTCGCATTCCACTGCGAGTCATTCAAGAAATTTCAGGACACCGTAACCTTGAGCAGCTGCAACGCTATCTTGAGGTGGAACCGGATCAGGTTCGGGGTGCGATTGCGGCGCTGTCGATGTTGACAGCAGTAGATGATAGCAGCATCGGAATATGTGCCTATCCCGATGTAACCGAAAGTCCCGATAATTCAGACGTGACACGCTGAAGGATGGAATGTTACAAGATTTGTGTATCAGCAGGTGTTGGGCGATCGCTTGAAAAGCTAGAATCACCAGAAGTTACCAAAGCCCTAATTTCAGTCTTCTACCAAACCTCTCTGCAAACAGGGTCAACAGTCGTGACTTTTAAAAAAAAAATATCACTCGGACAATGCAGGAAAATTCAACGCTCATTATTCAATTAGAGGATTATTCGAGCTATCTTGACCAAAATTACAGAAATTTTTGTGATGGATTACGAAAACTTCCACCAAAAAATTTGCTTCAAAATAAAAGTTTGTCCGAAGTGCAGTACTTGAAATGGACTAATGATGAGATTAGTTGGCAGTGGATTGCTTTTAGGTTGGCTTATTTTTTAATAAAACGGACTGCACAAGCAACAATGCCAGATCCCCTAGACTGTCAAACACTTGACGAAGTATCCCGAAAATATATCGACACTGTTAGTCGTTTATTCTTGGCAGAATTGGACTTAATTGTTGAAGGGTGGAAAATTATTAAGTCCACTGCTTTAGAGGTTAGAGGTTACTTTCCGTTTGATTACCCAAGCGAACTTTTTGGGGATGTGTGCAGGTTTAGAGCAGAGGATGACACCAGCGCAATATTTACTAATGAAACAATTAGCGAAGTATATATAAGTAAAATATGTCAGGGATTACGCGAAGAATCGAGGCTTTTCCGTAACGGATTTGACACAAAAAAAACAAGTCAAAAACTAGCGTCTTACAAAGTCTCTGGTGATTGGGTATACTTCGCTATCTATTCAATCTGGGATTATCGCGAAAGATGCGATCACAAATACTTGGACTTAACTGATGCTTGGAAGCGATTTCTAAAAAGTCACAAAAAATATGTAGCCATGTACTGCAACAAAGATTTCTTTAAAGATGTAAATGTATCAATAAATACTTATATCTATACGAGAGACGGAAGAATACTAACCAATTTTAACAGGAGGATGTTAGAAGCTAAGTCCATAAACGGTTCTGTCGTTTTTTATTAATTTTAAATTAACCTTGTTTTAATCTCACCTTAATCTTGAGATTGTTTTTCCAATACCCACCAAGCTATGTTTTCCTAGAAACAGGTAAAAAAAAGCCGGAGTGACAGAAAACCTGAAGCTTTGAACGTGGCTTGCTAGCCTAGCAACCCCAACCGCAAAGAACATTCGTTTTGCAGACGACGTTCGCCCCAGATTTGCCATTCCAGCAAATCAAACATAAAAAGATCTAATACTAGGCTAACTTAACAAGTCGCATTCATAGCTACGGGTCTGTCACTCCACAAGTTGAGGACAGATCATGAAAAACTTAAATGCCGTGGGGTTGAGACCACGGCAAATCCTAAGGCAAATAAAGCTAAAATCCTTCAATATAAAGGATATTCTAACAGTCTCGTCGCCTGTAGGTCAAGGCGATCGCCACTCGAAATTGAGAGAAGCGATCCGGCGGCGGGATCTGACTCTAAGTCTTGAAATCCTTGAAGAGTACGGATTTCACGGCGATTTAGGAATTATTGCGATTCGATGCATTCAAGACTTGGGGAGGGCAGTTTGATGTCTACCCCAGTAAAGCTTAACTCTTCATGTCCCTCGTGCGGATACAATGGCGCAAATCTCATCAAGCCATATGAAAAGCACCCCGGTCTGCTGAAGTGCGGCAAATGTGACGGTTATCGCGGTCGCGCTGATGAATTTCGCTCTTCACAGGGGAGGACGGCAACATGAAACGGAGGTTGCCCCTAGAATGCCCGATTTGCGGTTTCATAGGTGTGTTTACTGCTAAAGTCGGGGATTACGCGATCATCTTCTGTGCGACTTGCGATCATCCAAGACTCTTTGCAAAGAAGCCCAGGAGGACGGCGGAATGAAAGATTTCTCCCTCTTTCGGCGTGGTGAATGCCCGATCTGCTTTGGTGCTAGCAAAAGTTGCAGGCAATCAAACACCACAGGCTTAATATTTTGCCGTGACACGGCGGCTAACCCGACCAACCACGTCTACAGGGGCGAGGATACCTGGGGCTTTGGGCTTTGGCAGCCCATAACCGACCAGATTGCATTCTCCGAGCAAGCCAGTGAGGAGAGAAAAGCAAGGCGGCAGGAATTTTTAGAAGCAGAGTCGCGGCGGCGGCAACAGCTTTTAGCGCAGCAACTGCCGGCGGTTGAGCGTGATCAGTGGTATAGAAAACTTTTAGATCAGCTGGTGCTGACTGATGGCGATCGCTCAAACCTGCTACAACGTGGCTTTACCCTAGAACAAATTACCAGAGACAGTTACAGGAGTGTTACCAAGTTTGAGAAAATTGGAACTGGATACCCCATCAATCTACCGGGGATACTTGCTAGGGGTTTCGGTGGCAACCAAATTCTTAATGTTGGTGGCGATGGCATTCTCTGCCCAATTCGTGACCAAAACGGGTTAATAGTTAGTTGCCAACTGCGTCTACACGACGGTATAGACGGGCGGTATAGATGGTTGACTAGTGCTACCCAAACAAATCCGGATGGGGCAACTTCTCACTTGAATGGGGAATTGCCTTTAGGGGTGTTCGAGCCTGATCACTTTGAAGGTGATTCCATCTGGATGACTGAGGGAACTGGAATTAAGCCAAGTCTCACGCGGCATAAACTAAGGGTTCCCGTGGTCGGCGCGGCGGCTGGTCGGTTTGATAAGAGTCCTGAAACTGCTAAGGCGGCGGTGGAGTACCTTTGTACTAAATACCAGACCAAAACCCTAACCTTTGCGATCGACGCAGGTGATGTGGTCAATGAATCTGGTGTACCGGAACGTTGGTTTTCTCAGTTTGAATTCTTCCAGGAGCTTGGTTATGAGTGCCGCGTTGCTTGGTGGGGACAAATCACCAAAGAGCATGCTGATATTGACGAATTATCAACAGAAAAGTACCCGTTTATTGAATATATCTCTGTTGAAAGATTTGTGAGCTTGTGTCAAAAATATGGTGGGATTAAGCCAGAGAAAAATATCAGTCACCAGCTAGATTTTAATGAGCGGGTAGCAGAGGTTCAGAGGAAATTACACACCCTTAGCTACGCAGCTGATATTGAATGCGATCCGCATCAAAAGTACTTGCCCGATTTAGTAGATAAAATTCCTCATCAAGGAATTGTTCTGCTACACGCTCCAATGGGATCGGGCAAGAGCGTCCAAATTGATAAAATCAAACAATACCTTTGTGGCGGCGGCTATTGGGAAGAACGACCCATATCTATAAACAACCAACTTTCATTGATTCCCGATAAACAATTCGTACTACCACCAACAGAGCGTATATGGCATGAGGGTAAAAAAATGCGATTCCTTAGCATTAATGCCCGAATTGCACTTGGAAGAGAGCAGGCTATCCGTTGGCATTTTACTTGGATCGAGGATGCTGACTTAGACCAATCCCAAAGTTTTGAACACAACGGTGAAATAATCCAGACAGCAACAGTTTTGGAATCGATTGATGAGATCGGGTTGTGCTGGGATTCGCTCTTCAAGCTGTTTGAGCGTGACTGGTCTAACACGCTAGTTATCATCGATGAATTAGAGCTTGGGTTAAACCACGTTGCTACCAGTTCTACTTGCCGCGATCGCCGCTCGAAAATTCTCTACACGATCGAGAAAAAGTTAAAAGAGTGCCTTGAGGGCGGTGGGCTAGTTATTGGTGCCGATGCCAATTTAACCGATTCGTCTTATGAATACCTTACCGGGGTTGTGCCTGGACACATACCTTTTATTGTCAAGCATAACTACATTCGACCGGATAGCGATAAATGGGACATTAGTTTTTACACGGGGAAACGAGATGAAATTTTATCACAGATTGAGAACTGGCTATCAAATCGAGATTGTAAACCGATAGCGGTGGCGATAGATAATCAGTCAGAAGCAGAGGGACTAGCAAACTCCCTTGTCAAAAAATATCCTTGGTTGAAAGAGGAGATTGGGGGATTAATCAGAATTGATTCTAAGATTACACAGACAGATTTTGGTCAGAATTTTGTTAAACGACCCAATGAAAGCATAGAAAGATATCAGCCAAAAATCCTCATTTATACCCCAAGCTTAGGGGTAGGTTGCTCAATTGATATAGATTACTTCTCTTATGTTTTTGGGCTATTCTTTGGCAATCTAGAGCCATCGCAGGCACGTCAAATGTTGGCTCGTGTCCGAAAGCCCATACCTAGAATTGTTTGGTCAAAGGATAGAGCGAGTAATACAGAATCAGAGTCTTCATCTTTCCTACCAAGTGAAATTAAGCGGAGGATGTTTGAATATAATGACACTACAACCTCATTAATTGAAATAGCCTTACAGCTAGCTAAAGACCGTACCGAAAATTTAGATTCAGACAGAGAGATTCTCCCCAATTTGGTAGAAGTTCTGCAAGGAATGATGGGTAAGGATGGTAGCTGGGATAACCCTCATGTTGACTTATATTGCAATCAATTAGCCAAGAGGAATTTTTCACTTAGTCAATTAGCGATACAACTTAGACAAGAGTTAATTGATGAGGGTCACAATGTTACTGATTATGCAGCAGATGAGAAAACCTCCGCAGGTGACAACGTCAGGGCTTCTAAGGAGGAGATTAAGCAGCATAAGGCGTCTATGACCGCTCATGCTCCTGACATCACCCTTGATGAGGCAAAGGATATTAATAGAAAGCCCAACCCTACCGAGTCGGAAGAATACGCGGCAACTAAGGCATTCTTAAAGGAAGAATTGCCAGAAGTAGAACTTACAAGTGACTTTTTATATAAAGCAGTATATGCTGATCATAGGCGCTGGCTCAATCAAGTTAAGCTTTTCTGGATGTGCTTTAATATTGATGCTACCAAGGAACTGGATAAAAAGCACTGGAAATATAAACTAAAACAGTTTGCTGATGGAGTAGCTTACCTTCCTGATGTTAAAACTTATTCGGGCAAGGTTGATATAATTAACAAAATTGGCATCTTTGAAATCATTGGATTAGATGATTTTGAACAAGAATATTCCGAGAAAGATTCTAGCGTTAAAGAGTGGTTTACCCAAAAAGTTTTGAGGCATAAGAAATTAATTAAAAACGCTTTTGGCATCACTGTTTCAGAAAATACTCAAATTATTAAGTTTATTAATAAATTGCTGGTTAGGGTGGGATTAAAGCTTGAACGAAGTCGAAAGGATACCGATAACATTACCTATTACAAACTTAATGAGGAGTTGGTTCTAGATGCCGATAGGGTAGCAGTACTCGAAGCGTTAACGCGGCGATGGGAATTGCAGCTAACACCTACTGTGCAATCAGAAGCTATTAGTCAAGAGCCATCGGCAACACAACCCGATATATCTGACCATGAAGTAATTCAAGTAGAGAATGAATGGTTACAGCCCGGAGCAATTGAAGAGGTAGCAGCCGATCTAGCAAAATGTGAAGACTCTGAAACTTTGCAATTAATTCGGCAAACTGAGATTCCAGGTTATGTGTTAACAGCGGCAGCCAAAATTTTACCAACTTCTACCCAAGATAAAATTAGGCGTTGGGTCTTGGAGCAAAATCAAAATATGGCAATAGCTAGCTGAGGAGAATGCAATCATGGGTGAAGCTAAAAGGAGAAAGAAATTAGATCCTAGCTATGGTAAGCCTAAAGTAATGGTTGAGCTTACTATTTTGGATTTTGCTGTAGAGATGTATCGGCGGCACGGTAAAGGAATAGTTTACCTTCATAACAAAGGAGTTGGGTACGTCTTACCCAGTCACTCCGATGTTAGTGATACTGATGAAGCCATGATGAATGATGTAGATTATAAAACTACATTTGTAATTACCATGCCTATGGCAGGTAGTTTATTTACTACGGGCATTTTTGATAGTGGCGAAAGCATATTTGCCCGTAAGTTTCGTACTACTGCGGATTGGGTAACACATTCGGAGGCTTTTATTCACCAATAATAGCTCAAACGTTACAGACAAAAGTAATCCCGCTACTTACAAAGGGGAAAAGATTCCTGAAAACTGCGATCTTATAGCGGCGAATGATTTTGGATTGATTGAAAATGATTTCGTATGATTGAGAATGATTGATAGGTGATTATTTCCGTGTCAAAATCGCTCAATTCATTACAATTACAAGCTGTTGAACTGGTTGCTCGCGGGGCAACTGAGAGCGAAATTGCCTCGATTTGTGGTAAGTCGCGCTCTTGGGTGCAGGGACTCAAGCGTCGGGCTGACTTTCAAGCAGCTGTAGAAGATGCCTTGCATAAGGCTAAAGAAATTATCACCGACCAAACTAAAGAAGTGATAATTAGTGACTTGGAACAGTTTAGAATTCAGTTTCGCCATGCTGCCAACTTACTGTATGCTTCATCGACCGCATATTTGGAAAAAATTAAAGAGCGGATAGACACGCTAAATATTGAAGAAATCAGCACTCTGAGGTTGGCGCAGTCATTAAAAGGTGGCGCTGATTCAATGCTTATAGCTTTGCAGGTGGGGCAAGCTGCATTAGGAATTGAAGATTTAGCGAGAAGTGTCGATGAACTTGAAAAAATTGGCGAAAAGAGGGTCAGTGGCACTAATGGGCATAGACCCACTAGCACAGAAATTGAGGTCAATTAAAGACGGCTTTGAGGCGGAATTACAGAACAATTTGAAGCCTGTTCCCGAACGTTGGGAGGATTTTGTAAATTTATGCATCATCCGCAGCGGCGGTAAAATGGTGAAATTTCAGCCATATCCTTATCAATCATTGCTTAGCCGATTGATGGATGAACATAACAATATAGTGATAGTAAAGTCACGGCAACTAGGCATTACTCAGGCTGTATCATCAAAGTTTCTTCACCGGGCTTGCCTATCACCTGCCTATAGCTCAATGGCATTCTTACGCAGCCAAGAAGATGCTTCGGCTCTGGCGCGAAGGACTCGCCAAATGTTGGGAGGATTGAAAGAGTATGTAACAGCAGATAACGATAACGTAGGGTTTTTAAAACTTAAAGAGCGTGGGGAAATTTATTTTAAGAACAGTTCAAAAGAAGGATCTCGAAGTTATGATAGCGTTCTAGATTTTTTGTTTGATGAGGCAGCCTTTAGTGAAAACATAGAGCAAATTTATGCCGCATCAAGCCCTAGTGGGGCATTAGCGGGGAATTTAACCACAAAGTTAATAGTTAGTACTCCGAGTGCTAAATCGGGGTGGTACTGGCAAAAATTGAGCGAGAATAATGACCGAGATGTAGAAGATTTGTGCAAATTGGTAGCATCAGGTCAGCTTCACAGAGAAATTCCCGGTGTTTTCTGGTGGACAGATGATGTTGGTGTAGTTAAGTTGATTTTACATTGGTCGTGTCACCCAGTTTACTCTCAAAATACAGACTATCTAAAATACCGTCAGCAGCAAGATGGAACAGATTTTGAAACAGTTTTGCGAGAATATGATTTGAGGTTTGTTGATTCATCTGTGAGTGTCTTCAGTTCTGATTTAGTTCGGGACGCTGCTCAAGGCGAATTTGAAGATTTTACAGATGATAGTGCTAATTACTTTATAGGAATTGACACCGCAACTGTTGGCAGTGACTATTTTGCGGCTATTGTCCTCAAGGAAAGCGGTGGTAAGTATTCTGTGGTTGCTATCTACCGAAAACGGCAACAAACGAGCGAATACAATCTTTATCAAATTGGTGGTTTAATTAATTTGTATCATCCCAGAGGAATTGGAATTGAAACCACTGGTGGAACAGGGCAATTATACCTTGAGAGGCTATCTAAAGACTTTGAAGGGTATGATTTTCACGCTATCCGCACAACTGGAGACTCAAAGCCAGTCTTGATAGCGACACTTCAATTAGCACTAGAAAAGCGGATTTTAGAATTCCCAAATGGATGCGCGATCGGTGAAGAACTACTGAGTTTTCGCAGGCAGGGGAAGAAGTTAGAGGCTGCATCTGGGAAGAATGATGATACGGTTCTAGCTTTGTGCTTTGCTCTAGCTGTAGCCGAGAAAACTGAAAAAGGCTGGAATTTATCCGATATTCCCCGGTTTAAACATGGATAAAAAAGAGTATATCAGTGAAGTAATTGGTTGTTTTTATACTTTCAAAAGCACCCACATTTTAATAGGTGGTACAGATGATGAAAATCGGCTCCAAATTCATACTGAGATAGTTAAAACTAACTGCCCAATTAAGGAAATAGCCAAATTTTTAAAGACTTATTCACTAGATATTTGGATTAACACTCATCAGCCTTTACGCACCGCAATTGGTGTTTGGTGTAAGGGAGAATTGAGTTTTGAAAAAGACAATGAAAGTGAAAATGAGGCTTTAGAGGATTTGTTTTTGTCCCTCAAGCAGTCGGGTAGATTGTCACTGGCAACGGATGTAAAAATTCAAGGTAACAATGCTCACAAGTGCCTAAAGATTTTACTAAAAGCACTTACCCGGCAATTATGCCAGGAGCCGCCAGAAGAATTTTCCCCCGTTATGGGAGGGCGTAGGGAGATTTATGAAATTTTAGATTATTACTAGCGGTGGTGGTAGCTTCTACCCATTGGCTTCGCCAAGGATATTGCGGTTGGTTGAATGAGATCGCCCTTACCCTCCGGACGGAATCTAGTACGTTATCTATTCAGTTATGGATTCCTTCAATCCTTCTATAAATCGATCCAAAGCTTTGGTAGCTGTCTTGCACTAAGGTGAGGTACTGGCAAAGCTGTTTTTACCTGTAGTCAGGGACTTGAGAAGGTAATTATTGAGTCACTGAAAGCAAAGTTTGGTGAACCAGAGTAAAAAAACCAGAATTCTGGTAAGCCAGATAGAATGTAAAGTGACTTTTTGAAACAGGTATCATTTATATCAGTTGTCTAAAATCTAAAGAGTAGACGTTTCCGGAGTTATTTTGTTAGTACGTCCCAAAAATCAACGATGTTCTCTACTTTATGTAGAAACAATCTATGATAATTATCACCATTTTTGTAAGTTAATTAAGCTTTGGTCTGAAATTCAGCAATTCCCCGACCAACATCTAGATATTAAGGTTGATTTTCACTACTGTAAATTTTTGGGACATAACGGTGTCGCCTTTCTAGGCGGATTAATTCGTCTTATTCAATTTCGTGGTGGTCGCGTCACCTTCGACTGGGATACACTCCCTCAAGATATTCGTGTTAATCTAGCTCAAAATGGTTTTCTCTGTGACTTCGGTTATGATTGTGAGCCGTGGAATGGCAACTCTATTCCCTACCGAAGCGATATTCAGCATGATCCTGTAGCCATTGTAGATTATCTTCGATACAAGTGGTTGGGCAAAGGTTGGGTCAACATTAGTCCAGGATTACAAAATATAATTGCAGGGCAAGTATTAGAAATTTATCTTAATGCCTTTGAGCATAGCCAGTCTGAAATAGGGGTGTTTACCTGTGGTCAAAATTATCCAAAAGCACGTACTCTTCAATTAACAGTCATTGATTTTGGTATAGGTATTTCTACCAGCGTTCGTTCTTTGCCCCAAAACTCCGCTAAGACTACTATCGAGGCTTTAGAGTGGGCTTTTCTTCCTGGTACTACCACTAAACAGAATGGGGTATCTAGGGGAGCTGGCTTAAACTTACTAGAAAAATTTGTGAGGAAAAATCATGGAAATCTCACTATTATCAGTAATGATGGATACGTCAATATAAGCGATAATATAGTTAAATACGAGAACATATGTACTAGTTTTTCTGGTACGCTGATTAATATTACGTTCCAGTGTGATGAGTCTTACTACTGTCTAGCCTCTGAGGTTCCGCAACTTAAGAAGCAATGGTTTTAAGAAGATGGGAGATAAACAGATGATGTACAAGATTTACAATATGGTTGGGGAGTATGCCATCACTGCTGACGGTGGGCAGAAGGTATATGACCAAATTCATCCAGACTTAGTTGCTGGCAATTCTGTAGAACTGGATTTTACCGGAGTTAAAGTTTTTGCATCCCCATTCTTTAATTTTGCAATTGGACAACTCCTAAAAGATATTGCAGCAGATAACCTCAATCGCTTGCTGAGCTTTAATGTTCTAAATGACAACGGACAAAATGTTCTAGAGCGTGTCATCGCTAATGCTAAACACTATTACTCCGACCCACATTACCAGAAAGCAGTAGATGCTGTGCTGGAGGAGTACGCATCTAATTCCTAGTATATGGCGATCACTCTTGAGGTTCAGGCAAATGTCATCGATATTAGAAGTGACACTCCACAGCAGAATGATATTTTCTTTGTCGATACTAATGTCTGGTTCTGGCAAACTTACACCAATGCTAGTCTCTCTCACCCCTCGGCTCCAACTAAGATCCGCGAGTATTCCACTTATCTCAATTCAGCCCTTTCCAGGGGTGCAACTTTGACTTACTCTGGGCTAATTGTCGCAGAACTTGCTCACATCATCGAAAAAACCGAGCGAGAGATTTACATTAAATCCCATGTTCAAGTGAATTCTAAGGAATACCGCCATAATCTCCAAGTTGAACGGGGTAAGGTCGTGTTAGAAGTTCAATCAGCTTGGAATCAGGTAAAGGCACTTGCTGTTCCTGTTAATTTGACAGTAGATGAAGCAATAACTGATGCAGCACTCAACAGATTCAAAACACAAGCCGTTGACGGTTACGATCTACTGATCCTAGAAGCCATTAGTAGAGCGGGAGTAGGGCAAGTAAAAATCATTACGGATGACATGGACTATGCAGTTGTTCCAGGTGTTCTAGTCTTTACTAGTAATCATAATGTTGTTCAGACTGCTATTAAACAAAAAAAAATAGTGAGGCGTTAAATCTCCATCTGTCCACCCAGCACACACAAACGTTTTCGGTAAGGTTTACGACGCCGCCTTAGCAGAGATCACTCCTGACGCCATGTTCGCAGCTAAGGCACTGAGGGAGATAATTGATGATCCACAGACTCCTAGCCCTGTGAGGATAAGCGCTCACGCCCCCCACCGCCCCCAGTCGCCGTGGCAAAATGATTGACAGTAAGGCAGGTACTGCCAAGATGCGGAAGTATAGCCGGTGTTTGGGCTGTGAAGAATGCGTACATTAAGACCCCGACTAGCTTTTCTAGTCGGGGATTGTTGCTCGTTTTCAGCCAAAGGTATTGAACTGAGAGCCAGAGGGAAGGAGGGGATTGTGGTCGGCAGTGCTTGAGCCTGTTCAGCACTTAAAATTCCGGAATGACCCAAACTACCATCAC
>CAZZXJ010000093.1:0-13944 GCA_964657905.1 uncultured Stigonema sp. | reverse complement strand
TTATTTACAAATTGACAATCCCTCGTTTAACAGCAATAATCACGGCTTGAGTGCGATCGCTGACTCCCAATTTACTTAAAATTCGATTAACGTGAGATTTGACGGTGCTTTCACCAATACTCAAACTAGTGCTAATTTCTAAATTACTCATTCCTTGTGCCATTAAACGGAGTACATCTAGCTCTCGCTCACTTAGTTCTGGATTACTCATCCTCTGTACCAGTTTTGCCCCCACTTCTGGTGGAATATACTGTTGACCGCGATGAATCGTGCGAATGGCATTTAGAAGTTCGTTGGGTTTAGCATCTTTGAGCAAATATCCTTTTGCGCCTGCCTGTAATCCACGATAGATATCTTCATCACCATCGTAGGTAGTTAGCACAACAATTCGGGCAGCTTTAAATTCAGCACAAATAGCACTAATAGCTTCAACTCCTGGTATCTGCGGCATTCGTAAATCCATTAGCGTTACATCTGGTTGATATTCCCGAAACAAAGCGATCGCCTGTTGTCCATCTTCTGCTTGAGCAATCACCGTCATCTCTGGATCGCGGTTAATAATGGTTGCCAATCCTTGTCTGACAATGGAATGATCGTCAACAATCAGAACCCGAATAGTCGTTGATTGGCTCATAGTTATTAATAAATTGAAAATACAAACTTAGAAATTAAGCTCTTATTACACTTTGCGTTTATGATCTTGCCTTTTTAATAATTCTTAATCTCGATTTACAATAACAACAATTTCTGTTCCTTGTCCAGGTTGGCTCTGAATCGTTAATTGCGCTCCCAAGTGTTCTGCTCGCTCGCTCATTCCCAACAATCCAAATCCTCTAACAGCTGGGATCGTAGCAACCCCAAAGCCCCGACCATCGTCTTTAACGCGCAGAGTACATTGTGTATTATTATACAATAAATTTACATAAATTTCGCCAGCATCAGCGTATTTTATGGCATTGGTTAATGCTTCCTGCCCAATCCTTAATAAGTTATTCTCAACCTCGGCAGGCATTGGATAGGCTGTACCTTTAATTTCGTAGATAATATCTGTATCAGCAGCGCTTCTCATCTGAGTCACCAGACGATAAAGGGCGCTATGCAAGCTGCTATCTTCTAATAACTGGGGACGGAGTGCAGCCACTGAACGGCGAGCCTCAGCCAGCCCAGTTCGTGCCAATTCATTGATCGTTTCTAGGTGTGCCTCTGTGGCTTCTAAATCATCCTTTAACACTTGCGTCGCTGCTCCAACATTCAGCAGGATGCCAGTAAAGGCTTGTGCTAGAATGTCGTGAATTTCTCGCGCCATGCGGTTGCGTTCTTCCAGAATTGAGGCTGCTTCGGCGCGTTTACGATCGCTAATGTCTGTGACCAGACCATAGTATCTTTTCACTTGAGCATTAGGACTAAAATCAGGGATGAATGTCGTACTGACATACTTTTTGCCAAATGGATAAGGAATCTCTGCTTCATAGGTTGTAATTTGCCCTGCTTGAGCTTGATTACTGTACGGTTCAGCAATTCGATAAGCCGCCTCACCTAAGAGTTCACGGACAGACTTGCCCAAAATTTCATCTCGACTACAGTTAAACCAGACCTCATAAGTCCGGTTGACAAACTGATAGTACCCATTTGCATCCACATAGCTGATAAGAGCAGGTAGAGCGTCGGTGATCAGCCGTAATTCCTGTTCTCGCTCGCGCAGTGCTGCTTCGCTTTTCTGTAAAGCCGACGTTCGCTGGGCTACCTGTTGCTCTAGAGTGCGGTTATAGTCGGCTAGCAGTCGCTCGGCTTGTCTCCGCTCCGTGATGTCTTGAACGGCTGTAATCGAATAAGCCACGTTGCCCTGCTCATCAAATACTGGAGTTCCCCATGCCTCAACTGGAATTGTTGCGTTATTTCGGCGAATTTCTGCATCGTCGATCCTCGTGCATTCGCCGCTCAACGCCCGCATTACTGGCAGTTTCTCAGTTGGATACTTTTGTTCCGTTCCTGCTAAATAAATTTGATAACCCTCTGAGATTTGATCCAGTTTTACGGAAGGATCAATCTCTTTGCCCAATAGCTGAATTGCCAGTTGATTGAAGTAGTAAGGACGACCTACCGCATCCATGATTCCAATTCCTATGGGAATCGCTTCTAGAAACTGAGCCATCTCACTTTCGCTTGCACGGAGCTTTGAATAGAGTTTGGCATTTTTGATCGCAATAGCTGCCTGGGATGATAACAGATTCAAAACCTGCGATCGCTCTGGTGTAAATGCCCCAGATGCTAATTTATTTTCTAGATACAACACGCCCACGAGCTTACCTTGATTGAGCAGAGGTAAACATAAGATTGATTGAGTTTGATTGTGTTGAATATAGGGATCATTAATAAAATTACCTTCACGAGTAGCATCATTTAATATGACACATTCATGAGTATGAATAACATAATTAATAATTGATTCAGGTAGATGATTTGCTGTTGGGATAGATTGCAGGACTTGCGTAACACAGACCTGCTCACCATCATTCAGTTCACAAGCAGCTTCGAGCGCCCATTCTCCTGAGTTTTCCAAAAGCAGATATCCGGTTTGTGCGCCCGCATTCTCAATTAATATCTGCATCAGAGAACTGAGCAACTGATCCAGTTCAATCTCACTTGAAATCGCAAGGGAAGCTTTCATCACCGCCGCTAAGTCAAAAGCGATGGGTGAGTGATTAGAGGTGGTTCCAGAAGTTGTGTGAATTGGCGTGTAAGCCATACCCGACGACTGAGGAAATAGCTGGGGATAGCGAGTTTCTAAATCTTTGACCTTTGCAGCTGCTCCCCATCCTTCATAACAGTAATGTGCTTCCTTCATGTAAGTTTGAGCAAACTTTTCCCTGCCACGAGACAGGTAGAACTTGGCAGCCAATTCATAGGCTAAGGCTTCCTCTTGAAGATACTCGTTGTCTCTAGCACCTTGAATCGCTTGTTCGTAGAACTCTTCTGCCTCAAGTAACTGACCCAAAACTCGTGCAATCTCTGCTTGCACCAAATGATATTTATGCAAATAATTCATTGGCGCATAAGCTGCCCATTGCTTCATCTTCTCTTGGCTAACCGCAACTTTTTCCAGGATCTTCTCCTGCGCTTGAGCACTGCTATCGAGATAGATTACAAGTCTCGCTAGAGAATCATAAAGATAGTACAAAGGCTCAAGGGGTGTGCCTGTTAGTCGGATCAAATAACTTCCTGCTAAATCTCCGTTTTTAACGGCTTGAGCATATTCAGAAAATAGGTAGCATAGGAAAAGTTTGTTGAAATATACAGCAAAGATGGTGCTTCCATTATTTGCTGCTTCGTACAGTTGCAGTTCATTCTTCTGGTTGTAGGATTCGCCAATGAGACAAGTTGGATTGACCGAGCATCCCATCAAATTTAGGATAGCTTGTCGAAATATTCGATTCCAGGTGTATGCCGTTTCCTGTTTGATTTGATAGATTGCTTCACCATAGGTCACCATATCACGTTCAACCTCTACGAGTTCTTTCCCATTGGCGTAGGATTGAAAGCAGTAAGTATAAGCGCAATAGGCGGCAAACTCTAAATCTCCAGTTTCTAGACCACTTTGATAGCCTTCTAGTAATGGCTTCAATAGAACTCTTGCATGTTCTTTCCAGTGGATTATGAAGTTATTGACGATGTTCAAAGTCCTAGCTTTGAGTGAATGAGAGTTCGACTGTGACAACATTCCTAAAGCAAGCTGTCCAAACTGGTAGCCAGACTCTATGTTTCCGACCAGCCCACAAAGAATTAAACCAAAATTGGCATACGCAAAGGGAGACACAAACGCATTACCATAGTGGATTGACAAGTTGACCTGTTTAGCCACAAGTAGAGGCATCAAATTAGGAGCAGCAATATAGGCAGTAATCGCTATTTTTGATAGGATTTGCATCGCTGCTAATTTGTCTGGCTCAGTCATTTCTGGCAAATGGATCAAGTCTGTAATCTGTTTCTCACTAAAGAGCGATGTGATTGCATCCAGTTCAAGCTGAATATCCAACTGACTGGGCGTTTCGGGAAAACTGATCCCAAGTTGCTGCAACACTTGCAATCCAGTATTAATTGCTTTTAATAGCTGGTTCTGCGAGATGTCGGTTTGAATTTTGACTTCGTAGACTTTCACGATGTCGAGAACAGTTTTAGCTTCTTGTAGAACGATCGCCGCCCAATATTCCACCTGCTCAAACTCGCCACACAAGAACTCGACTTCTGTTGTTTCTAGATATAAATCTAATGTCATATCGTAGTTTGTTTGCCAGCTAGAGGCTGCCAGGCATTCTCTGCCTATGACTAAATAATTTTGAGCAATAGTGTGGGCGATCGCTGCCTTTGCTTTCCGAGCTGCCAGTAGATTCAGTCTGGCAATTTCATCTCGTTCTGGTTGATCTGCGATCAGCCCAATTCCATGATTGAGATGATCCACAATTTCAAACAATCGCTCTGATAGTTGCTCTGGTGAGGTCTTCTCCAATAGATTGCGACCAATTTGGAGATGGACAACTTGTTTGTGTGACTCATCAATTAGGGCATATGCTGCTTGCTGCACGCGATCGTGTAAGAAATTATACTCTTGAATTAACAAATTTTCATCTAATTCAGATAGTGGTTGAATTAATCCAAGTTGTATGGCTACTAGTAAATCTTGAAAAACCGTTTCAGGTGGGTTCTCACAAACAATCGATAGAGTATCTAAATTAAATTCAGCACCAACGCAAGCAGCTAACTGGAGAATTTGCTGTGTGTTCTCTGGTAGTTTCTTCAACTTAATCAACATCAACTTGACAACATTATCAGTGATATCTTGAGCTTGAATCTGAGCTATGTTCCACTGCCAGCTTAAGTGTTCAAAATCAAATGTCAACAGATTTTCGCTATGCAGCATTCTCAAAAATTCACTGACAAAGAAAGGATTGCCCTCAGTTTTACACGACACTAACTCAGCTAAGGGACGAACGGTGTCTACATTCCGATGTAGCGTCTCGGCAATCAATTGACTCAACGGCTCAAGAGTTAATGGTGTCAGGATAATCTCCTGAAGCACTGCCCCTTGTTTTCGCAGTCTCTCTAATGTTAATACCAGTGGATGCGTTGGATTTACTTCATTGTCTCGATAGGCTCCAATTAAAAATAGTGATTGGGTTTGCTCATCCAGCAACATTAGCTCAATTAACTTGAGTGTTGCTGAGTCCGTCCACTGTAAGTCGTCGAGAAAGATCGCCAGCGGACGATCTTTTGAGCAGAATACCCGGATGAACGTCTGGAATACTCGATTAAAACGATTTTGAGCTTCATCAGATCCAACTTCCATTACAGGCGGCTGTTTGCCGATAATTAATTCCACTTCCGGAATCACATCAATGATTATTTGCCCGTTGCTGCCCAATGCCGTTAGCAGGCGAGATCGCCACTGTTGCACTTGAACATCTGGTTCACAAAGCAGTTGCTCCACCAATTTTTGCCCTGCATCTGCGATCGCACTGTAGGGAATATTGCGCTGAAATTGATCGAATTTACCAGAGATAAAATAGCCACGCTTTTGGGTGATTGGTTTATAAATTTCCTGCACTAACGCTGATTTCCCAATGCCAGCATAGCCAGATACCAACATCATTTCAACTTGGAATTTTGGGTTGCCCGTTTGTTCCCTTTGTGAAGTTGTTTCTGAATTGTTTGGTAAAGCAGCAACGGGATTTGATTCTGGAAACGCTACACGCTCAAATGCCGCCAGGAACATTGCAACTTCCTTATCCCGTCCATACAGTCTTTGAGGAATTTGAAACCGCTCGTCAACGTCTTGAAGCGCCAGTTGAATGCTAGAAATTTTACCGATTTTTTTTAATTGTTCAGCACAGATTTCTAAATCCGCTTTGATGCCCCAGGCACTTTGATAGCGATCTTCGGCATTTTTCGCCATCAGTTTCAGAATGATATCTGAAACTGGCTTGGGAATCGTTGTATTTATTTCATCAGGCGGAATAGGATGTTTAGCAATATGACAATGGACTAGCTCAAGTATGTCTGTGGTGGGAAACGGCAGATGTCCGGCTAGCAGTTCGTAGAACGTCACACCAAGGGAGTAAAAATCGCTGCGGTAATCAAGTAAACGGTTCATGCGCCCGGTTTGCTCTGGAGATAAGTATGCGAGTGTCCCTTCTAAAACATGAGTGTTCTTGAAAGTCGGATTCATGCGGTTAAATTGAGTGGCAATTCCAAAGTCAATAATTTTGACAACGCCAGTATCCAGATTGAGGACTATGTTTCCAGGGTTGATATCTTTATGAATGACATTGGCTGCATGGATTCTGCCTAGAATGTCGCAAATAGCGATCGCAAAACCTAGAAAAGTCGATAAAGGCATGGGACAGAAGATATCTGGGCGCTTGTGCATCCATTTCTCTAGGGACTCTCCGCCAAAATCTTCTAAAAGAATTACCAGAGTGCGTTGATAGTCCTGCTGGCTGTATGCCTTGACAACTCCTTCTAAATTTAGGAACCGGATAATTTTATATTCCTGTCTGTAGCGACTCAGTTCTTGGGGAGAGGGATAATCTTGCTTGAGCATTTTGACGACGATTGCTACTTCATCGTCTTTAATGCCTCGATACACCAGAGAATTATAACTTTCGTAAATGTTGTCTTGGATGGCAATACCAGCTAGAGCAATCATAAAGTTTCTCTGGAAAGTACGATCTTGCATACCTCAAACTATACAGCAATTATCGGCGTTGCATAAATGCGGGATGAATCAGGTTAACACGGGGATTTTTCCGTACTTTAAGTAATAAAGTAATAATCGAATTGAATACTTCAGCATATCCACTGACTTGGAGGAGTGCGATCGCGGTTCGCTATCCCAGATTTAGCAGCAGAACAATACTCAGTAGAGGAATTGGAGTCAGTAGAGCAATGTGTTGGCGATCACGCTGATTATTGGACTTTTGAACCTGAATTAGACGTGCAAGAGTGACAAATCAGGGTTAAGAAATTTTCATCTTTATAGCCCAATATCTGCTATATCTACTTCATCGATATTGGGATTTCCATGGATATATTTTATCACAATCTCAGCACCTAATCCTTTTTCGCGAACGGCAATTTGATAGTGAGATGAATTGAGATCATTGTCATGTTTTTTGATGAATTCAAAGAGCTTGACCAAGTTAAAATTTGTACCTAAAGTCATAAACTATTTCCTCATTAATAACTTTGCTTGCAGCATGTCTAGAAACTACAAAATCTATAATTTGAGCTTCTAATTACTAATAAATGTAGATGGAATCAACTTATGCACTTGATAAAATCAGTAGACCGAAAAGTTTTGCGAGCCCTCACGGGCAAGCCGCACGAGAAGGCATCGCTCCCGAGTAACTGATGAAGAGGGTCTTTATCAAATTTTGATGCTATTGCCTGGTTCTAACGCCGCAGAGTTTCGCTCTTGGGCAGCATATTGTCAAGGTGATACGACAAGAGCTATCGCACGCCCCAGCCAAGATCATTGGGGCGTGCTCAAGTTGAGGTCATGGTTGGGGTATGTCCGTGCGATGGTTATTTGGGTACAAGCATTGCCAATCGCCTGAAATGTTCACCAGAAAGAAGCTGAGCGCTACTTTACGTCCACTGATTTACTTGACTCCTGGGAGTGCGATCGCATGAATGGGCACTGCGCTTGCTCTCTCGTCGCAGTTCTCTTATCTTCAGCTTGGTTCTCTCTCGTATCTCGGCTCGATGCCAATTAGGTATCGGATTAGCAAACACTGTTTGTGGAACACCACCAACTTAACCTAGGGACTTCCAGAAAATAAAATATCCAGTTATAAAGAATGATAATCATTGTGAGAGGGAAGGAGAGGCTGCCGTCGGCAGCCTCTCCTTCCCTCTTTTGTAGTAAATTAAATGATGATTGAATTTTTGGGTGTTTAGAGGTGTCAATACAATTAACGGATTCACGCTCAACAGTTGTTGAAGGAAACTGCACAGCAATTAAAAGGTGTTCCCAAACGTAAATTTATAGGACAAACAGTTATGGCATTGGGACAAGGGAGTCCCTAAATCAACCACGCCGATAGACCGCGTGAATCGGTCAGGACGTGGGTTGATAACCCTTAAGGATTACTTTCAGATTGGATCGGATTGCTTAGCTGGAGGAGGGCTAATGAGCGGTAAGAAACAATTAAAGCTGGGCGCGTTCATGCGCCCGGTCAGCATACATACCGGCGCATGGCGCTATCCTGGGGCTTTGCCTGACGCCAATTTCAACTTCCCGGCGCTGAAACGATTCATCCAAAAACTAGAGCAGGGCAAGTTCGACGCCTTCTTCATGGCCGATCACTTGGCGGTACTCAACATGCCGATCGAGGCGCTGAAGCGCAGCCACACTGTTACATCGTTTGAGCCCTTCACCCTGCTTTCTGCGCTCGCCAGCGTCACCGAACGCATCGGGCTGATGGCCACCGCTTCAACAACGTATGACGATCCCTACCACATCGCTCGCCGCTTCGCGTCTCTCGACCATATCAGCGGCGGTCGCGCAGGCTGGAATATTGTCACCACAGCCAATCCAGACGCAGCGCTTAACTTCGGCTTGTTCGAGGAAGTTGAGCATGACGAACGCTACGTGCGAGCTAGGGAATTCTATGATGTCGTCACGGGTCTTTGGGATTCCTTCGCTGACGATGCGTTCATCCGGGACGTGGAATCAGGGATTTATTTCGATCCCGCAAAAATTCACGTTCTGGCTCATCAGGGAAAGCATCTTTCGGTGCGGGGGCCCTTGAACATCGCCAGACCAGTCCAGGGCTGGCCTGTGATTATCCAGGCAGGTGCCTCCGAAGCGGGGCGTCAGCTGGCCGCCGAAACCGCAGAGGTCGTGTTTGCAGCGGTCAGCAGTCTGGAGGCAGGCAAGGCCTACTTTGCCGACATTAAGGGTCGCGCGCGGGCTAGAGGACGTGACCCAGAAGCCATCAAAATTCTTCCAGGCGTTTTGGTGATTGTGGGCGAAACTGTCGAAGCGGCGATCGCCAAGCAGGCGCATTTGGACAGCCTGGTGCACTATGACAGTGGGATCGGCAGTCTGAATAGTGTGCTTGGCTACGACGTTTCGGGCTTCGATCCGGACGGACCCTTACCTGAAATCCCGCAGACGAACGCCAGCCAGAGCGACCGCGATCAGGTAGTGGCTCTGGCTCGACGCCAGCACCTGACTATTCGACAGCTAGCTCAATGCGTTGGCAATTACGACGGGCTGGCGTTCGTCGGCACGCCCCAAACGATCGCCAACCAGATGGAGCAATGGCTGACTGAGGAGGGGTCTGACGGCTTCAACGTCATGTTCCCGATGTTGCCTGAAGGGCTGGACGCTTTCGTGGACAGGGTGGTTCCAGAACTCCAGCGGCGTGGGATCTTCCGCCTGGACTATGAGGGCAAGACGCTGCGCGAAAATCTTGGACTGGCACGCCCTGCTAACCGCTTTTTCAAGACCAGAGTCGTGTAAGCACAAAGGCGTTCACGAAGTGACTCATCGCGGAGTATCGCTTGAAACCCCTAATACTATTCCCCAAAATTCTTATTTATCCCCCAACCATAATACCTACTTTACCAAACGATTTTCCATTGATATTTACTTCAACAGTAGAAATCAAATTCTCGCCACCAGATGACATTGCCTTTGATTTAGGCAAAGAATTTATTGATGATTGCTGTTCGTAAGTAGGTGATGAATAGCTTGAGGATGAATAACTAGGTGATGAATAGTCTGGTAATGCACCGCCTCCTGGAGCCGACCGAGTGTAGGGTGCTACATGAGTTCCGTTACTCTTCGGTCGCCAGACAGGTTCGGACAAAAACGATCTGCGGATAAATCCCTTCTGACGAATGCCCTCAGCATAGCTGCCTTTCTTGATAAAGAACAGTGAAGAATGTGTGATCGCGCTCTTGCGCACTGCCCGAAGGGCAATCGCGGTACTTTAGTTTTGAGAAAACCCCCAGTTCATGCGATCGCAGCGACATCCCAACTATAACTTTGTATGCAGCAATGATGCTAGTTTACAGTATTGGTGCGATGCCACTATAGTACGCACTTGTGATTATGTCCAACAGACGCGATCGCCAACGTCTTAATAATCAACTTTCTCAAACGTTCCAGAAACATTCGCGCCCGAGTCTGTCGCAGTGTAGAGAATTTTTCTCCCATTATCAACAAGAACACCAAAATTCGTATATTTTATACCATTACCTGTATCAAATGCATTAAAGGTTATAGTAACAGTGCAGTCACTATTTACTTTGTAAATGCCAGTATCAGATACATTTTGAGCAATCACTCCACCAGTACTGGTACTACCCTTAACCCCTATTATGTTACCATTTCCATCAAATCTATCTATAAAGACTAAATTAAAAGGAGTTGCCCTAGAATTTACAAAGCCTGAAGATTTAACTCCATAGTAACCCAGTAAAGATCTATTTGTGCAAGACAATCTTGGTGCTACATCTTTCGCTTTTGCTAAGGTTACTACACTTACAAAACCCATAGCAAATATGATTGAAAAAATAGTTGTGAGCGCTTTATTTTTCAAGGACATGTTTTCTGTCTCCTGTTCTAAATTTTGGATATTTTCCTTTAAAGGTTTAAGTTGGTTAACAAATTGAAAACCAACATTTAACTTCAACAAATGAGTTACCACCAAAGATACAATCGCGCGCGAGCACTCTCCTCAGTAGTGTCCGACGTTGTACAGTATTTTTGTTAAGAAGTGCGCACTCTTTACACCTTAACCACAACTGTGTATGAAAGCAATGTTACTAGTGCTATAAACTGTGGTGCTGGAATCTGTCATAGCTAAGCTGGTGCGTAGACGCTTATCGATGGCTTACCGCGCTTGAATCACGTTAACTACTTAAACAACTACGATCGCGATTGTCTTCAGGCTGACATCGGATCTGGTTTACCAATCCCAAGTTCAAGCAGTTTGGCTTTGACATCTGACCATTGTGTGCCGCAGTAATAGTACTTTTTATCCAAAATGTTGGCTATGTAATAACCTTGTTTACCACCGTTAATTCTAAATAGCTCTATAGCAACTTTTTTCATAGAAGTGCCAAAGGCAGCAAATTCATCTTCAATTGATAAATCTGGGGCATTAAATAAATTGATGAACGGTTCGCCGTGCTTAAACGCCCAGCCATTTCCTCGGCGCTCAATAATTTGATAGTAAACCGGACACACGACTGCAGTGCTGGAATTTGTCATAATAAAATTAGCTCTCTTTGTAAGATATAGCCCCTAGTAGCAAGCTAGGGGCTGATAACTAGGTGTTAGTTATCGGTTTTGTCTTGTCCTTCTGGTTGATCTGCTACATCTTCCAGATCGGATTCGACCACCTCTGAGTCTACGAGGTATGTCTCCCTTGAAACTTCATCACGCTTTTTCCAAACCCCTTGGATAAGACGGATGAAAGTCTTAACAGGATTAAAGAAACCTCGATGACCGTTTTTGCTCAATAAGTACCTCCTTTTTTTGGACGACTGGGGACACTAAATGTCCCCAGATTTATTTTAAACCACTTTTATGCAATATATTAACCACTTTTTTTAAGAATTTGATGCTTTTTTAGTAGCAATTAATATTAACTCACCATTGGCGATCGCATCCAATAACTGACCTGTTGACCCTTCGTTATCATAGATATATCCTAGTATTTGCGCGATTTCTTTCAGCTTATCTCCCGTCCCCGGTGCAACCCGTGCATGAAGATTAGTGCGTTCGAGTTTCTTTCTGCCAGCCATAAGTGTTAACCATAAATTTTAAAAGTGGTTTACACATATAAAATAACAAAAATATTGCATAAGCGATGGCGTCCACCAAAACTACGGATTAAACTGGTGTTATGCCGAAAATTCCTGAATGCGATCGCTGTCTTTTTTGCGCCCATGACCACCACATACTATGCGCTTTGCATCCAAGTGGTCCTGGATCTGACACATGCCTCGACTTTCGCCCCGATCCCGAATTAGAGGGTAAGCAGTTTGAGGATTTTTTGGGGATTGAAGAGGAGACATTTGAGAACCCCTACAGTACTGACCTAAGTGTTGAGCAGTGGGAGCCAGAGGAAGCCAGCTACTACTTAGGCGAGTTAATTGTGCAGCCCCGGCAGCGGTGGACTAGGGAGCAGCAGTTGGAGTTGTTAGATACTCACCCAATGTTCACTGGTAGATGTCCCCAGTGCGGTAGTGAATTTGATCGGGATTATATGGCGCGGGTGCATTGGGATTGCCCATGTGGGTGGATGGATGATGCGGTGTAGGGCGATCGCTCTTCACTATCACATCGAATTAAAGAATACGAAGTGCTAAGTATAATGCTTCTTCTTTAACACGGGAGTTAGATGTTCTCTTAATCCTGCCAACTCAACAGCATTACATCCAAATTCATAAGCAAACTCAATGGATTCTCCAGCCCCCAATGCAGCATAAAAACCAACGGCAAATTCGATGCTCGCTTTATCTCCAATCTCTTTATTCATTCCAACAACGTAGGGGATATGTTGGGCGATCGCATTGGCTTGGATTTCTGAGTAACAAGCATTGAGGACAACACATTCAACATTATTCGTAAATAACTTGAACAATTTAGCTAGCGCTTGTGTCTCTACTAACCGCACGTTTCCGGTTTCATCTTCGAGTGCTAAACCATCATCTCCCGTGCCATGACCGCTAAAGTGAACGATTTGTGGTTTGAAGTCTAATAAAGCGTGGGACACATCCCGTACACGTACAGCCCACCGCTGCTTAAGGTCAAATTGTTCTCTTTTCTTAGCGCGTTGCAATCCTATCTCAATTTGTCGGCTCTCTTCGTCTAGTCGTAAACGTAAGGTGGTGTCTGGATTGGCTGCTAAAAACAGAATTGTTCTAACTTCAAGGATTTTAGAGCCTTGTAGCGCTGTTTGTACCATATTCTCTAAACTACGAATTCTGCTATCTTTCTCTTTCTCTGCTAAAAGTAATCTCATTTCTTGCTCTGGCAAGCCCTTGAGTTGATTATAATTCTCAAAATATTCAGCGCTTAGTTCTGATTTATCAGCTAGGAGTGCAGTTTTTGCTTTGATTAAAAATTTATCTTCCCCTCGTACCTCCATACCCACAATTCGTAGTTCCGCTTCTGGATGATTCTCGGCTAACTGCTTAAAGGAAATAGCGATCGCACGAGGATCAACACCTTGGTTATGATAAAGGTCGAGGGTGTCAAATATTGGCTTAATAAAATCACCAAATTCCCCATCTGCAAACAATTCCTTGTTATTATCTGGTTTGCGAATGGGGTCAGGGTTCTCTCTTGTAGGAAGTCGCATGTAAAGGTACTCACACCTCACTCCATCAAATTTAGTATCGCTGGTAATGTTCCAATCCTTAATGTAAGCTCCAGTGAGGGTAGCACCTGTAAAGTCTGTTCCGTCTAACTGCGCTTGTACTAGCTTGGCTCTAGATAAATCTGCATCTTGTAAATTGGCTAAACTTAAATCTGCGCTAATGAAACTAGCATCTGTTAGGATAGCACCTTTAAAGTTAATTCCACGTAGGTCAAGGCGGTCAAAGTTTTTATCAGGTCCACGTCCAGTCATCACTACCTGACGTACTTCTGCAATTTGTAGATAGCTTGAACCAGGACGAACACGGTCTAGTTTCTTGGTTTTGTGAAAGCTTGTACGAGTTAGAATAGCTTTTCTAAAATCTGTACTTTTGAGCGTGGTTGCTGTAAAATCGGCATCAGTTAGGTTGGCGCTGCGGAAGCTTGTTCCTTTAAAAGCTGCGAAAGCAACAGCGACGTTACGAATCAGGGCTTGCTTTGGATCTCCCTTCAATGCACGCCAACTTATATATGTGCTAAATAATACTACGGCTACGGCTCCGGCTACG
>CAZZXJ010000092.1:0-14021 GCA_964657905.1 uncultured Stigonema sp. | reverse complement strand
AACAACCAACAACCAACAACTAACAAATGTGGAACTCTGCTGAAAATATCCTGTGCATCAGACTCGACACAATTGGTGATGTGTTGATGACTACACCAGCAATCCGTGCATTAAAGTTATCGCATCCCTGTCGGCGGATTACACTGCTAACTTCCTGTGCGGGTGCAACAACTGCTTCAATGGTGTCAGAGATTGATCAAGTGATTGTTTACGATGCACCTTGGCTAAAAGCAACAGCACCCCGACTAAATAGCCGTCCTGAGTCGGAAATGGCAGAACATCTGCGGCGTCTCAAGTTTGATGGGGCTGTGATTTTCACTGTCTACAGTCAAAACCCACTACCATCAGCATTTCTCTGCTATCTAGCAGACATTCCCCTGCGGCTGGCTCATTGTCATGAAAATCCTTATCAATTGCTGACGCATTGGGTAAAAGATCCAGAACCAGAGAGTTGTATGCGTCATGAGGTGCGTCGTCAACTAGACTTAGTTGCGACAATTGGCTGTTATATAAATGACGAAAGAATGTCCTTGCATGTCTCAGAAAAGGCGCTATCCACTGTTAAGGACATTCTGGAAAAACTAGGAATTGACCAAAAGCGTCCTTGGGTAGTGATTCATCCTGGTGCAACTGCTTCTTCAAGGCGCTACCCGCCAGAAAAATTTGCTTCGGTTGCTCGAAGCCTGATTCTCGACTTGGACATCCAGGTAATCTTCAGCGGTACGGAACCAGAAAGGGAATTGGTGAGGTCGATTCAAACAGAGATGTTGGCAAATGTTGCCACATCCGCCGCCTCCCATTCGCTGGTGGGATGCCTTAACCTTGGTGAACTGGCGGCACTTTTATCACTCGCTCCCCTACTGATTTCCAATAACACTGGTCCGGTTCACATCGCCGCCGCAGTCGGTACACCAGTAGTAGATTTATACGCCCTCACCAACCCTCAGCATACTCCTTGGGGTGTTCCTAACCGTGTGCTATTCCACGATGTCCCTTGTAAATATTGTTACAAAAGTATCTGCCCTGAAGAACACCACCAATGCCTGCGCCTCGTCACCCCAGAGTCTGTTGTAGATGCTGTATGTGAACTGTTGAATGGGGAGTGGGGAAAATTACCAACGCCCAATGACTAATGCCCCATGCCCCATGCCCCATGCCCAATGACCAATGACCAATGACTATTGATATTCTCATTCCCACCTATGGTCGTCCAACTGCTTTGGCTGTCACCTTGACTAGCCTGATAGCGCAAACTTACCGTGACTTTCGCATCGTCATTTCTGACCAAACTGAGGACAGCAACCCGGTGGAGAGTGGTGAGGTGCAGGCTGTGCTGCGTGTGCTTCGATCTCACGGTCATGAAGTGGAAGTCCACAAACACTTGCCCCGTCGAGGAATCGCCGAACACCGGCAGTTTTTGCTGGAGCAAGCAACCGCTCCCTATGCCCTTTTCATTGATGATGACTTGATTTTAGAACCTTTTGTAGTTGAACAAATGCTCGTCGCTATGCAAAAGGAAAGCTGTGGTTTTGTTGGTAGTGCAGTGATCGGACTCAGCTTTATTGATGATGTCCGCCTTCAGGAGCAGAAAATTGAGTTTTGGGATGGTTCTGTTCAGCCGGAGATTGTTAAACCCAACACACCTGAATGGGAACGCTGGCGTCTACATAACGCCGCTAATCTTTACCACGTTCAGCAACGCCTCGGTTTGACTCCAAGTCAGCAGCGCAAGTACCACGTTGCTTGGGTTGGTGGATGTGTAATGTATGACACAGCTAAACTTCGCAGCATCGGTGGCTACTCATTCTGGCAGCAGCTTCCACCAGAACACTGTGGCGAGGATGTTTTGGTGCAACTGCGTTTGATGGAATTCTCTGGCGGCTGCGGGATTATCCCTTCTGGTGTGTACCACCAAGAATTGCCTACCACTATTGTTGACCGGAGTATCCCTGCGGATAAATACTTAATTAGGGAATGGGGCATGGGGCATAGGGCATAGGGCGTTGGGAACAGAACACTCGCCTGTTTGTCAATTGCTGATTTTCCTTTGCAGATGATGGGCATTGCTCCTTGGATCGCGTGGGAGAGCGGAAGAAGCAAAGGAAAATTCCATGCCCTATGCCCCATGCCCCATGCCCCATGCCCAACCTTTCATATGTATAAAATCCTGTTTATCGAGTTACTAGGTGGAATTGGCGATGTTTTAATCGCGTTGAGTGCAATTCATACTTTGGCGCGATCGCAACCAGATGTTGAACTTACAGTTTTAACTTTCCCGCTAGGAGGTGAATTGCTAAAAAGCGATCCACTGATTCATCAAGTTGTCTATGCTGAACCTGGTAAAGCAAAACAATCAGTTGTGGAGTTACTAACTCGTGAAACCTTTGATTTGATTGTATCGGATACGAATTATGACGGCATTGATCAACTCATTCAAGTAAGAAACCCGGTTTCTACGCGGGTGGTAACAAATTTGTGGCGACAACCTCCACCAGATGAATTAGTAGGCGATCGCTTTCTCAAAATCCTACAAACAGAAGGTTTAATCAACCCGGATGCGGTAAAATCCGCACAACTCCACTTGATGCCAGATGAACTAAATCAAGCGCAAAAGCTATTCAACAATGTGCGCCGTCCCTTGGTGTTTTTGTGTGCAGACGCTGGGATGGCAATTAAGCGTTGGTCTGAAGTCAACTTTATCACATTAGGTCAAACTTTACAGCAGCGTTGGGGTGCGAGTGTGATTGTTCCTGTTGGTTCTGATGTCAAGCAGGCGGTAAGTATTGTTGAGGGAATTGGTAGTGCGCGGATTTTTCCTCGTGGTCAGCTGCGGGATTTGGCAGCTGCTTTGGCGTGTGCTGATTTAGTAGTTGGCGCTGACACTGGTCCTGTGCGGATTGCAGCTGCGCTGAATGTACCAACTATCACTTTATTTGGTCCTTCTTGGCACGGGCGCTATGGTCAACCTCTGCCGCATGTGAATTTGCAAGGATATCCGGAGTGTGCTGAGCGTAACATCAGTAATTTTACGGAGCAGCGATGTTGGTATGATGGGGTGTGTCCGTTGGATCGGGGTTGGCGGACGTGCATGGATGCGATTGAGGTAGATGAGGTGTTGGCTGTTGTGGCTCAATTTTTAAACGAACCGCAGAGACGAGGCAGTGCTGCAGGAGGGTTTCCCTCTGTAGGCAACTGCCGTGCAGAGAAAGCAGAGAAGGAGATTTTCGGTTAGGAAAATGAAGTTGATAATGCAAAATCTAAAATCAAAAATTGCAACCGCAGACAGAACAGACAATTATCCGCGTTCATCTGCGTCCGTCTGCGGTTCAAAATTGCATGGTATGGGTAACATTTTGGTGATGCGGCTGGATAATATTGGCGATGTGATGATGACGAGTCCGGCTTTACGGGCGATTAAGGAGAATTTGCCTGAGTGTCGTTTGACGCTCTTTGCCAGTCCGGGTGGGGCGCAGGCGGCGGAATTATTACCTTGGGTGGATGCGGTTCTCCCTTGGCGTGTGATTTGGCAGGATTTGGGAAAGTTGGATTTCGATCCGGGGCGGGAGTGGGAATTGGTGAGGACTTTGGAAGATGGCAAGTTTGATGCGGCGATTATCTTTACTAGCTTTAGTCAGAGTCCCCATCCACCAGGATTTTTATGTTATTTGGCTGGTATTCCAATGCGGTTGGGTGAGTCTAAGGAAGCGGGAAATGGTGTGCTGACAATGGAAGTGCCAACTGCACCCGATGAGATTCATCAAGTTGAGCGAAATTTGCGCTTAATTGAAGCTGCGGGGTTTGAGGTAGGCGATAGCAGTCTTTGTATCCACATCCCAGAAGTTGCACAACAAGAAGCCATGAATTTGTTAGTAGGGGCGGGGTTCCCCCGCCCTTACGAGAATGGGGAAAACCAATCACCAATCACCAATTCCCCATTTCCCCCCTATCTGTTACTAAATCCCTGGACCAGTTGCCAATCCCGCAATTACGACTCCCAACGCTTTGCCATTGCTACACGTCAGTTAGCGGAAATTACACAAATGCCTGTGGTCGTGACGGGTGTGGAAAAAGACCGCCCCAAAAGTGCATCATTACTAACAGTACTCGGTGAATATGGAATTGACCTGATTGGCAAAACAACTCTACCGCAACTAGCGGCACTGATTGCCAACGCGAAACTAGTGTTAACTAACAATACTTCGACGATGCATATAGCTGATGCTACTCGCACACCTACTGTGGTGATGTTTGCTGGAACCGAACTTGAGTCACAATGGCGACCACGCAATGGCACTTCCCGCTTACTCCGCCGCCCGACGTCGTGTAGTCCATGCTACGCCTTTACCTGTCCCTACGAGTTGGAATGTCTAGATATCTCACCCGAGGAAGTAGTAGCCGCAGGGTTGGAACTAGTGAACGGATTTAAAGGTGTGGATAGCTTGGGACACCCCAAATACATTTAATAACTAATGACTAATACCATTACAATAATTGCTGGTACTTATAACCCAGAACACTGTGGTGTTGCTCATTACACCGCACGTTTACGGAATGCCCTGAAAACGCTGGAAATTGAGTCTGTTGTCCTCACCACTTATGCAGCGGCCAAAGAAGTTAATGACAAAAGCGTTAGGGGTGCGGTACAAGATTGGCGGTTTGCTGATTTGATCTCTTTGGTACAAGCGATACATGCAACTGATACTGACATCCTGCACATTCAACATGCAGCAGGAACTTACGGTTTTGAGCGTGCAATCTTTTTGTTACCGCTACTTCTCAAAGTCACGGGGTATGGCAAACCGATTGTGACGACTGTGCATGAATACGGCTGGTGGGAATGGCAACCAAAAGGTATTCCACCGCAACTCGTGGAATGGTTGAAGATGTGGGGACAACAGCAAGGTTGGTGGGATCGAGAGGACGGGTTTTTACTGACTTTGAGTGATGCAGTGATTACAACGAACGCGGAGGCAGAACTCGTCATCCATAAACGGCTACCGCAACTGATTAACCGCTTGTCGGGTATCCCCATTGCGGCAAATGTCGATCGCTACCCAATTGACCGAAATCAAGCACAGCAAGAATTGCGTGAAAGATATAACTTTGCTTCAGATACCACCCCGATCGCCTTTTTTGGCTTTCTCCACCCTGTAAAAGGGTTAGAAACGCTTTTACCAGCATTCAAAAAAGTGCTGACAACTCACGAACATGCGCGACTATTGCTCATTGGTGGTGTGGAAAGTCTAGCTTTGCCCTTAGAAGAAGCCAAACGCTACTGGGATAAACTCCACGCTTTTGTCGTAGAACTGAATTTAAGTGAAATGGTGCATTTCACAGGCTACCTAGATGCTGAAACCGCCTCAAAATATCTTTTGGGGTCCGATATCGGAGTGCTACCTTTCAACCACGGACTGACAATGAAAAGCGGTTCACTTCTAACGCTGTTAGCTCATGGTTTACCAGTCATTGGCACGCAGCACAACACACCCTTACCGGATGGACATCCAGTTCAGCTAGTACCGCCTCGGAATATAAACGTTTTGGCAGATGCACTTTGCCAACTGCTCAACCACCCTGATAGACGTAACGATCTAGGTGATGCTGGTTGTACTTTTATCCAAAGCTTCACTTGGACTAACATTGGGCGATCGCACCTCAACGTCTATCAAAGAGTTGTTAGTAGTTAAAATGAATATTATACCTTAAAGACGGTACACCAATGCCTTAGGGAAGATGTGGGACAGCCAGGACATTTGGTATGAACTAAATTGGGAGGGTAACACATCCTGCAAAAGGAGACTCGTTGATGAATTTAAGGGCGATTTGGGGGCTGTTCAAAGAGGCATTTGAGGAATGGAATAAAGATAAAGTGTCGCGGTTATCCGCAGCATTAGCTTATTACACGATTTTTTCCATTGCCCCATTGCTGATTATTGTGATTGCGATCTCTGGAGCAGTATTTGGAGAAGATGCGGCAAGAGGCGCAATTGAGCTGCATCTTCGAGGTTTAGTCGGTAGTGCTGCCGCACAAGTCATCCAGACAGCGATTCAAAATGCCAGTAAGCCACAGCAGACTACTGTCGCCTCGATTATCAGTGTCGTAGTCCTCTTATTTGGTGCTACTGGCGTATTTACCGAACTGCAAAATTCCCTGAATACGATTTGGGACGTGCAGCCAAAACCTGGAGGCGCTGTGAAAAACATCATTCGCCAACGCTTTTTGTCGTTCGCCATGGTGCTAGGTATTGGCTTTTTACTCCTCGTTTCCCTCGTGATTAGCACCGTTTTAACAACGTTAGTTAATTACTTTAGAAACTTTCTACCAGGCGTTGATTTTATCTGGCATCTTGTCAACTTCATCGTTGGTTTTGCCGTCACCACGGTGCTGTTTGGACTAATTTTCAAAGTTCTGCCAGATGTCAAAATAACTTGGCGTGATGTTTTGACGGGAGCCGCTCTCACCGCACTTTTGTTCTCCATTGGCAGGTTTCTCTTGGGAGAGTACCTGGGTCACAGCAGTTTTGGCTCAACCTATGGAGCCGCTGGCTCGATAGTGGTTTTCCTAGTTTGGGTTTACTATACTGCCCAAATTCTATTTTTTGGTGCTGAATTTACCCAAGTTTATGCGAGAAAATACGGTTCTCGCATTGTACCAGATGAGAATGCCATTCCCCTAACTGAGAACGATCGCACTCAACAAGGAATGAAACCCAATCAGAATAGACAAACGAGGAAACAAAAGTCCTCCTCTAATTGGGGTAATCGCCTACTGCGACGCTTTACACAGCCAAAGCGGTTAAAAAGGAGAAGAAAAAATGGCTAATTGCTAATGGCTAATGGAAGACTGGCAATTAACAATTAGCAATTAACAACCAACAACCAACAATCCTTAGTAAAATATGACGGTAGTACTCCATGGCGGACTGTGATTGAGCGTTATACCTTGCCTGAGATGGGCCATCTGTGGACGGAAGCCTATAAACTAAAAACCTGGCTGGAAGTAGAAATCGCTGTGTGTGAAGCTCAGGCTGAGTTAGGTTACACTCCTACTGAGGCGGTTGAGGAAATTAAAGCCAAGGCAAATTTTGACCCGAAGCGGGTGTTGGAAATCGAAGCTGAAGTCCACCACGATGTCATTGCCTTCTTGACAAATGTCAATGAGTATGTTGGTGATGCCGGACGCTACATTCACTTGGGTTTAACTAGCTCGGATGTTTTGGATACGGCTTTAGCATTGCAACTAGTTGCTAGTCTTGATCTATTACGGCAGCGCCTAGAAGATTTGATTCCAGCCATTCGCCAAAAAGCAAAGGAACATCGCTACACGGTGATGGTAGGACGTTCCCACGGAATTCACGCCGAACCTATTACCTTTGGTTTTAAGCTAGCTGGGTGGTTGGCGGAAGTATTGCGACACCAAGAACGCCTGACAAATCTCCGGGAAACAATCGCAGTTGGTAAGATTTCTGGTGCGGTGGGAACTTATGCCAATGTTGAACCGCGAGTGGAGGCGATCGCTTGCCAAAAACTCGGACTCCAACCCGATACTGCCTCAACACAAGTTATTTCACGCGATCGCCATGCCCACTACGTGCAACAATTAGCCTTACTTGCGGCATCAATTGAACGTTTTGCTGTAGAAATTCGCAATCTCCAAAGAACAGATGTCCTAGAAGTTGAAGAATTCTTCGCTCCTCGGCAAAAAGGCTCCTCCGCAATGCCCCACAAGCGTAACCCCATCCGTTCGGAACGGCTAACAGGAATGGCGCGAATTATCCGGAGTCATGCCGTTGCAGCTTTGGAAGATGTTGCATTGTGGCACGAACGGGACATTTCCCACAGTTCGGTAGAACGGGTAATTTTGCCAGATGCTTGCATTTTAACGCACTTTATGCTTGTGGAAATGACTGACTTGGTGAAAAACCTGCTGGTCTATCCAGAAAATATGGAGCGGAATATGAATTGCTATGGCGGCGTGGTATTTAGCCAGAGAGTACTACTTGCCTTGGTAGAAAAGGGAATGAACCGCGAGGAGGCTTATGCAATTGTCCAATCATGCGCTCATGCTGCTTGGAACAAGCCTGATGGCAATTTCCACGACTTGATTAGCAAAGACCCTCGTGTTACCCAAAAGTTATCAGCGGCAGAAATTGAGGCGTGTTTTGACCCACAGCACCAATTAAGACATTTAGAAGAGGTTTACCAAAGGTTGGGTATATGAGATTGCGCAGGCTGGGTTGAGGAACGGATACTGAGGGGCACTGCCCACCTTCCGTGTACAAGTGGTGGGTAGTCCTTGTCAGAAAAAGATCGTCTCAGATGTCATTGCAGTTCAAGGGGAGGCAACAGTCAAACGATCGCACTTATAACAGTTACATATCTGGATACCCAGACAGTCAGCCATCTGAACAATCTGATCTAGACTCATTTGAAATTAATTTACAAATTCGACGCCTATGGGCAGCCCACAACCAGAGATGAAAATCTTTCTTTCCCACTCCCGTTCGGGCGGGGGAACCCCGCCCCTACATCACTTATAAAAGACCAACCATGTGCAGCAGACCATGACCGGTCATTAGCTCGATGATTAAAGCAATGAAACCTAGCATGGCGATCCGACCATTCCAAACTTCTGCTGAGGTGGTCAGACCCCACTCCCAACGCTCTGGGGGATAGATTTTGACCTTTTTCTTCATTTGAGTGACTTGTGAGAGCTTGAGGCTGGGGGATTTCAGCGCATCAAGAACCAAGTCTGCCAGTGCGTTAATAAATACTGGATTGGTGTTGAGAGCAGGTACGCGCCGGAAGTTGTGAATTCCGGAATCTTCTGCTAGTTCCCGATACTCAATATCAATTTCTTGTAATGTCTCGATGTGTTCCGAGACAAAACTGATCGGCACGACGACCAAATCTTTCACGCCTTTATCGCCTAGTTCCTTGATGGCGTCTTGAGTATAGGGTTGGAGCCATTCTACTGGACCTACACGACTTTGGTAAGCTAAGGTGTAGAAATTCGGTCGATTGAGGGTTTCCATAATTAGGTGAGTACATTCCTCAATCTCTTGCTCGTAGGGGTCACCTGCTTCTTCAACGTAGCTTTTGGGAACGCCGTGAGCACTGAAGAAGATATGGGCCTCGTCGGGATTAGGTAACTGGTCCAGTTCTTGGACTATGAGTTCCGTCATTGCTTGCAGGTAGCCTGGTTGTTTGTGCCATGAAGGAATGACGGTGTATTCGACGCGCTGAAGTTTTGAGTCTTCTTTCCAAAGTTGATCTAAAAGCCGGAAGCTGGAGCCACTGGTACTGATGGAAAATTGCGGATAAAGGGGTAATATGACCAGTCGTTCGATGTTGTCTTGGGTAATCCTGGCGATCGCTTCCTCGGTGTAGGGATGCCAGTAACGCATTCCCACATAAATACTGGCTTCATGTCCCAAGGCACTCAGTTGTTCTCTCAGGGCTTCTCCTTGAGCTTCTGTGATGCGTCGCAGTGGAGAACCGCCGCCAATTTGCTTGTAGTTTTCTTGAGATATTTTGCTGCGCCGAGAGGAAATTAACCAAGCAAGAGGTTTTTGCAACCAGGGAAACGGTAGGCGAATAATCTCTGGATCAGAAAACAGGTTATAAAGAAACGGTCCAACGTCTTCTAATTTATCTGGACCGCCCAGATTGAGTAATAATACGCCTAAACGACCCATAACAGCAAAAGTCCCCCAACCTTTGAGCTTTTTTTACTAATGTTAACAATATATCTTTATTAAAGATATAAGTTAAAGATCAGGAAAAAAGCAGTGGCAACTACTTTCCGGGATTTGAGTTACCGCTACCAGTCGTTGTATGATGCAATATCCCGCCTATTAGCTTTAAGCTTAGCCGGAGAAGCGCGTTTGCGGCAACTGGCTTTACAGGGTTTAACAATTCACTCAGATACCCAAATTCTCGACTTGTGTTGCGGTAGTGGTCAAGCAACTCAATTTTTGGTGAAATCTTCACAAAATGTAACAGGGCTGGATGCTTCACCCAAGTCTATTGAAACGGGTGCGAGAGGCTCTGAATCATGGCTAATAGCTATTAGCTATTAGCCATAACGCAAATTGTCTTAGCTATTTCACTTGTGTCACCCGCCAGCTAAGTTTTAGGTTAACCCAAAAGTTCCAGACAGTAGCACCGGCGATCGCAATCAGGTTGGCGATGTAACGGTTGGGAATGATGAAATTGAACACCAGATTCAATATCAGCACATTCAACACCAATCCAGCAAGGCAAATCATGTTGAATTTCAAAAACCGCTCATCTTGGCGTCGCATCACGCGCAACTGGGGCTATTCTGGCATCAGGGACTGTGCAACTTCCCAAGTTCCGTCTGGACTATCATCGTCTACTACAATCAGCTCGTAGTTTCCTAAAAAAGCTTCATCCAGCAACCTACTCAACATGCTGACGATTTTGTTAATATTTTCCGCCTCCTGATAAGTGGGAATCACTAGAGAAAAGTAAATAGGCTTAGCACCTACACCCAATATCCGTAATGGATCGCTAGGCACTGGTAAAAGTGAATTAGGTTCGATGATACTCATGCAGAAAAGACTATGTGGGAAAACATGACTTTTAGTAATTATGCTTGAAGATAGGTTGATCTAGTTTTAGCCAAAATAAATATTTAGTAATTATCATTTAGAGTTATACAAAAGTGCGTATATCTAAAGTTATACTTTACACTTACAACAGTTTTCAATTGAATTGAGCACATTGTAAGGGCGGGGCACGTCGCTTCGTTCCAAGTCAAAATTCAAAAGTCAAAAGTAATTAAATAATTCTTAATTTTGACTTTTGAATGAGTGATTTTTGATTTCCCCGAAGGGGTTACCCCGCCCCTACGGTTATATTGTGGTCTACCCAAATGAAATTCGCTTTAAGGTTTTGAATCACTAACTATAAATGATGAAACCTCCTTCAAATTTATTACTTAAACTTTCGCGGCGTCTATTTAAAGACCCAGATGAGCAAGAGAGATTTGTTAAGGCTTTAACTCACCCTCAGCCTTTCCATCCCTGCATTCTCTGGTGTCAGGACTTGCCTGAGTTTTCTCCTTTTGAAGTGAAAATACCATTGCCTTGGCAACCCGGGTTTATAGACCGTTTAGCATTGGGAGAAAAACCCGGTCAACATCCTTTGCACGAAAAAGGATATTTTTATTGTTTAGATTTTTCTTCTGTGTTTGCTGCTTCTACTTTGTTAACAATTCCTGATTCGGTGAATTTAGTTTTTGATATGTGTGCTGCACCAGGGGGCAAAAGTGTCTTTGCATGGAAAGTTTTATACCCTGATTTGCTCATAAGTAATGAAGTAATCGGCAAACGTTTGGGAATGCTAATTTCTAATTTAAAGCGTTGCCAGATCAAACCTTCTGTTGTGGTTAGTAGAGATTCAAGTGTTTTAGCAGAAATAATGCCATTATCTAGTCATTTAGTTATAGTAGATGCTCCTTGCACTGGGCAATCTTTAATTGCTAAAGGGGAAAAAGCACCTGGATGTTTTCACCCAACTGCTATTAACAAGAGTGCAAATCGGCAAAAAAGAATTATAGCAAATTCTGCTCAAATTGTCGCACCTCAAGGTTATCTTGCTTATATGACTTGCACGTATTCTCCTGAGGAGAATGAGCAGGTTTGCGAATGGTTACTGGAACGCTTTCCGCAGTTTCTGGCGGTTGAGATTAGTCATTTAAAGGACTATCAGTCGCATTTAACTACTATGCCTTGTTACCGGATGTTTCCTCAAGATGGGTTGGGTGCTGGTGCGTTTACCGTGCTTTTAAAAAATACTGATGAGGGGGAAGTGAAGGAGGTTGATTGGGATGTTTTTTCTAAGGTTTGGGTTAATATGAACCGCGAAGAGGAATGAACAGTCTTATTGGGGGTAGGGTGTGGGGTGTGGGGAACCCCAGACTTAAAAGCAGGGGTTTCAAGCTAGGACGCCGTAGACGAGTGCACTACGAATCGAGCGAAACACATCTTTTTTATTTTTCCATACAGGAGCGCAGGGGCTTTATACCTTTTAGGGTATGGATATTCTTCTTTTTCACTACACCCCACACCCCACACCCCATCCCCTGTTTCGTGACGTCAGTTGTCAGGATAACCTCACTTACAGGGATATGAGGTTTGAATGGCAATCTTACACCGATTCGGGAGTAATCATTCAATCACAAACCATTCTGACTCCTGACTCCTGACTACTTGATGGATTGTTCAGGATGAGTGGTATTTGGGACAAACTCTGTATCTACAGTTTCTGAAGACACACGCTGGATTTTAGCTCCCAGCTGCTGCAACTTGCCATCGAGTCTATCGTAGCCACGATCAAGGTGACGTACTCCCTGAATTGTGGTTTGTCCTTCTGCTGCGAGTCCTGCGAGAACTAACGCGGCTGCTGCCCTTAAGTCCGTGGCTAGTACAGGTGCACCTGATAAAATTGGCACTCCCCTAACGAAGGCAGCGTTACCTTTGACACGAATGTCTGCTCCTAAACGATTCAACTCTGAGGCATGACGCAAGCGATTCTCAAATACAGATTCGTTAATCAGGCTGTCACCTTCAGCTAGACTCAGCAAAGCCATAAACGGTGCTTGCATATCCGTGGGAAAACCTGGATAGGGCAAGGTTTCTATATCCGTTGCCCTAAAGGTTTCCGCACTCAGTACGTGCAAGCAGTCTGGGGAATCCTCAATCACAGGAATTCCAATGTCCCGCAGCTTAGCAATTATCGGCAACAGATGCTCTGGCACTACTGGTGAGAGAGTAAATTCTGAGCGGGTAATTGCTCCTGCAACTAAAAATGTCCCCGCCTCAATGCGATCAGGAATAATGGTGTAGTCGGTAGAATGCAACTCAGGGACTCCAACGATTGTAATCGTACTAGTCCCAGCACCCTTAATATTAGCTCCCATTGCAATACAAAAGTTTGCCAGATCTACTACTTCCGGCTCACGTGCGGCGTTTTCGATTATGGTTTCGCCCTCTGCGAGGGTAGCCGCCATCATCAAGTTTTCCGTCGCTCCCACACTGGCAATGTCCAGGTAAATCTTTGCGCCTTTTAACCTGCGGCTACGGCCAGGGACATATGCATTACAAATGCCATGCTCAATCTGCACCTCAGCTCCCATGGCTTGCAGTCCCCGGACATGCAAGTCAACTGGTCTTGCCCCAATAGCACAACCTCCTGGTAACGGCATTTGTGCCACTCCTAGTCGTGCCAAAATTGCACCAATGGCAAAAAAACTTGCCCTTAGTTGAGTAACCAGTTCGTAGGGAGCTTTGGATGTCTTAATTTCACTAGCATTGATGTCTAGGATATCACCGTGTTGCTGCAACCGAACACCTAAAGCCGACAAAATCTGACTCATCAGCTTTACGTCCGCCAATGATGGTACATTGCGGATGCGACAGTCGCCTGAACATAGCAAGGCTCCAGCCATAATCACCAGTGCTGAATTTTTCGCCCCGCTAATTTTCACATGACCTCGCAAAGGATGCCCACCCCATATTTGCAAGACTGAGGAGTCTGCGGCAGGTGAAGATTTGGCATCTGGTAAGCTGCCATTCGGATTAATAAGCCTACCTCCAGAAGAAACGAGTAATTTTATAGGGTTAAAGTTGGTTTTGATTCTACCTGAAAAATCTCATTTCTCTACATTATTGCACTACATCTGTAATTGATAAATTTACTTTTGCTTTGACACCGAAGACAGGAGAACAAACGAAAGCTTACCCTACCAGTCCTAGAAAATTTCCAGGAAGATAAGTACTATAGCGTCTGTCTCTGAGAAAATCAATAATCAGTGGTAAGAACATATATGTACTCTCTTGCCCCATGTCACAGTAAAATCATCGCTTGACAAAAGTACATAGCTAAGTGATAATGGGAAATGCATGATAAAGGATGATACCAGCGGAACTGGCGGAATTGGCAGACGCGCTAGATTCAGGTTCTAGTGCCGCAAGGCTTCCGGGTTCAAGTCC
>CAZZXJ010000091.1:0-14215 GCA_964657905.1 uncultured Stigonema sp. | reverse complement strand
CTTGAAAGCCCACTTAAAAAAAAGATGAAATTCGAGACGCACCACAAGAGAAAAACTGCGTCCTTTTTTTCAATCCCACACTTTAAAGTGTGGGATTCACTGTTAAGAGTTCCCTGTTCCCTGTTCCCTCTAAATATTAGCAATTAGCAAATGACTAAACGTATCATCGGTTTAACTGGAGGTATTGCTACAGGCAAAACGACTGTCGCCAATTATTTGGCTAGTGCTTACAATTTGCCAATTTTGGATGCAGATATTTATGCTAGGGTTGCTGTATCTGTAGGAACAACTATTATCGGTGCGATCGCTCAACGTTACGGTGAACAAATTTTACTTGCAGATGGCAACCTCAACCGCCAACGACTGGGTGAGATGATCTTTAATCATCCAGAGGAACGCAACTGGGTAGAGCAGTTGATTCATCCTTACGTGCGCGATCGCTTCCTCGGAGAAATTGCCGTATCGTCTGCACCAACGCTGGTATTAGTTGTGCCTTTGCTGTTTGAAGCAGGGATGACAGATTTAGTGACAGAAATCTGGGTTGTGCGTTGTTCCGAAGAACAGCAATTACAAAGATTAATACAGCGAAATCACTTAAGTAGAGAACAGGCACTAGCCAGAATTTGCAGCCAATTACCCATCGAAGAAAAAGCAGATCGTGCTGATGTGGTTTTAGATAATACTTCTACCCTTGAAGCACTACTTAAAGAAGTAGATGCTGCAATATTATTGACTGATTACTAGTACTCCACCAAGGAAACTTTGAGGAGTTCGTAGTGAGGGCTTCAGCCCTCAAGAATATGAGGACTAAAGTCCTCACTACGAAACAAATGATCGCAGCGCGATCGCTTATCACCCTAGAGAAGAAAACCGAGCGCAACTTGGTTCAGTATTCCCTCAGTAAATGGTATTGTGTTATTTATTTACGCTTCCACTTGCTCCTCAACTCAATCCTCAAGATTGTTTAAAGTCCACAAATTCAAACCATCAACCTGATTTAGGAGTTGACCAAGATGAGTATTAATCCTGTAAAACTTTTGTCTATGTTATCTACTACACTAATCATTGCTGTCTTACCAGGAATTGCCATAGCACAATCACCTATACAGGATTCTACCAATGGTACAACTTCGGCTCCCACCTCAACAACTGATCCAGCTAGCTCTACTCCAGCACAGGTAAACGAACTTTCTCCAGTACAGCGCTCAGCGATTCAACAAGCTCTGCTGAGAGAAAGGAACAAACAGATCATTGATATATTGGACGATAATCAAAAAAACAAATTTTATGAAGCGCTACGTAAACGTCGCAGACTAAGTACAGCCATTGAAGATCTGAAATTGAAACCAGACCAAGAAACTCGTGTGAATGCAGTCATCAGTGAGTATAACAACAAAATTAGATCTCTTTCGACTGGACAACAATCACAACCAAAGCCACATACAAGACCATAGCTATCACAGAGTGTTATTAAATTAATGAGTGCTAACTCAACTTATTGATAATTTAAGTCATACTGACATCAGAAAGAGCTAATTTTATCCTTTTAAGTTAGGCCATCTCCTTCAACAACTTATTAATCGCAGAAGCAACGCAGGGATGTACGAATGTCCGTTGGGCAATTTTTGCCGTGGCTGGCATGGGGGGAGTCGGTAAAACTGAGCTAGCGATGAAATACGCATATCAGCATGAAGCTAATTACCCTGGTGGTATTTGCTGGTTCAATGCCAGACAAGGGAATATTGGTGTGAAGTATAGTGAGGGAATAAAAGTTTTGGATTTTAGATTTAATCCAAAATCCAAAATCTAAAATCCTTAAAGTTCTGAAGCTGTATCAGGAGCAACGATTTCGCCAGTACCCAACTGTAGTATCATGTCCTGATCAGTAATCAGTTCGTTGAGCTCCTTAACTTGCAAATTCATTTCCTCACAAGCTTTCCGTAATTCTCTGGCAAAGGTGTTAAGATCCTCACCATAGCCACACTGGTAAGCAGCGGTTTCAATTCCTTGTTTGGCATTCGCTCTAGCACAATCTACTAATTCGGTGCCTTTTAGCGGTGTTGTCGATGCCATAGCTGTAATTGTTATCTATTTAGGTATTCTTTGCTAAAATAGCAGGTATTCGATATTCACTCATCCTTCTAATGGTTGAGGAAACAGTTAAGAGTTTAAGATTTACGCACCATGTCCTAGAAAACCCATTACTCCCTTGAGTATCTGGTGCTAAACAGGTGATTTTTGGTAGAAACCGGGTTTATTTACGTCTCCCAAAGAGTTAAGAGTCAGGAGTTAGGAACAAAAACGCCTGACTCCTCAATGAGTGCTTTAGCCGTTGACTACTTCTGCGCCATTAGGATGTAAAACTTGACCTGACATATAAGAAGCATCATCGGAGGCTAAAAATACGTAGCTTGGTGCAACTTCTTCAGGTTGTCCAGGTCGTTGCATTGGAACTTCTTTACCGAAACTTTCAACTTTCTCCGGGGGAAAAGTTGAGGGGATCAATGGTGTCCATATGGGACCTGGGGCTACGGCATTAACGCGAATTCCCTTGGATACTAGATTTTGTGACAGGGAACGAGTAAAAGCAACGATCGCACCTTTTGTGGAAGAGTAATCAAGTAGTTGCTTATTGCCTTGATAAGCTGTTACCGATGTGGTGTTGATGATAGCACTACCTTCCTTGAGGTGCTTGAGCGCTGCTTTAGTCAGGAAAAACATTGAGAAAATATTAGTGCGGAAAGTGCGCTCTAGCTGCTCTTTAGTAATATCCTCGATACTGTCTTGTGGATGCTGTTCTGCTGCATTGTTGATCAGAATATCGAGTTTGCCAAACTCATCTACCGTTTGTTGTACGGCTTGCTGAGCAAAAGCTTCATCGCCAATGTCTCCAGCTATGGTTACTGCACGCCGCCCTTGTGCTTCCACCAATTTTTTGGTTTCTTTCGCGTCATCGTGTTCGTTCAGGTACAAGATCGCCACATCTGCGCCTTCTTTGGCAAATGCGATCGCCACAGCGCGACCAATACCACTATCTGCACCTGTGATCAATGCCACTTTGTCTTTTAACTTGTCGCTTCCCCGATACTTGTGATCGTCTGCTTTGGGTTTTGGCGTCATTTCTGATTCAACGCCTGGTGGTTGCTGTTGTTGTGGTGGTTGTGATGATTGTTGTTCTGGCATAGAATAATATTTCCTGGAAATTCCTTAAACTAAAGCAAAGACATTGTGTATCAAAACTAAACCTTGGATCGAAACTTCAACTCGCTCCGGCAGGAGTCCCACACCGTCCCGCAAGGGCGGTGATGGGAGGAATGACGGGGTGGTGACGAACGCATGCCTTTAACAATGTCAGCCACAGGCTGGCGAGTTAAAGGGATGAGTGAGGAACCGCCTACCTCTGCTCGTTCTCAACCGGGGAGTTCTGGTTCTGCACGTACTGTTTCAGAACTTCAACTGTCACGCCGCCACAACTCGCAACAAAGTAAGCGCCATTCCAGAAAACAGGTTTACCCCAGTAAACTTGTTTTACCTCGAACGTAAACTCTTTACGAATGACTTGACTTGTATAAGATTTTAAAGCATTCACGCTCCTTCGACAGTTGCATCTGGGGATAGTACTTAAACAGTAATATGAACGTGGTCAGCCTCACCATTGAATTCGATTACTTCACAGCCCCACTTTTGGGAAATATGCTGAATTAATTCAGTCAGCCGAGTCAGCATTGCAGGATAAATCACCTTTTTTCTGTATTTGGTAGTTAATACCAAATGTGCTTTCAAGTCAGAAACAGACCTAGCTGTTGATTTATAGTTCATTCTACTACATTTTTATACAACAGGCTCAAACTTACACCAAGCAATTACCACTTCTCTAGTTATTTGTAAGGGTAATGGCAGAAACTTTTCTATGTGAAAAACAACCCAATCAGACGGAGTAGTGTGAAGCTCTCCAGTCTCTGCATTTAAATGGTAAATATCTAATCTATCGCCAACAGAAGGTCAAACAAAGAAGTGCGGAGTGCGGAGTCGGTCGTGGCTCTTAACCCCATAGATGAAACAAGATCGCAAGTTCAAAGGACGTCTTGTTTCATCGGGCTACGCTCTTCTAGGGAACAAATATTTCTTTGTTCTCCACGACGCGAAGAGCGTTCGCGCTTTACCGAGTTGGGTGTGGAGAAAGTACGCGCACCCCGTTGCACGAATTCACTCCGCACCCCGTTCTTGGTGATTTTCTGTGAGGTCGAAAATCAACTTCTTGACGCAAACTTAAGGTTCCGCTTTCTTTCCCTATTACATGACAATTCCTTGCATTGTCATGTAATAGTAAGATAAAGCTTGCGAGAAAGGCTGATGGGCGTCCAGTTGAGGTATTGGCAAGTACTGCCGAAATAAGCAGGTCTTATTGGCATGACATTGAGGCAGAACTTATACGAGAAGCGTTACCTGAAACGACACTCCGAAAAATTGAACAGGTTTTAGGTGTAGATTTTGGGGTAAGGTTCGACGATTGATGAAAAAGCAAAAACAAGTCCTAACGGTATCCTGTAAAATCCAAGCTACGCCTGAACAAGTTGCCCTTATCGATGAGACTTTGCAAGTGTTTGCAGACGCTTGCGAGTATGTCAACAACAAAGTGCCAGAACATTTAACCAATGAACTGGGTATACAATCGTTGATTTACCACGATGTCAGGGCATTGTTTGGGCTGTCTTCCCAACTAACAATTCATGCAGTCCGTCGGGTATCTGGAAACCGTAAAACCGCATTGCTTAAAGGCGATGTTGTTAAAAAGTTTTCTCCTACCAGCGTCACTTACGATGCAAGAACATTTAGTTTTCGGGAAACTAACTGGACAGTTAGCTTAACTATGTTTTGTGGGCGAGAACGGTTCACGATGCATATTGGTGATTACCAGCGCAATTTGCTGCAAGGCAAAAAGCCGAAAACTGCTACACTCTCAAAAGTAATATTGTATACTTGATCACAATCTTTGATGTTGTAGCGGTTCGCATTACTGGCTTGCCGGGGATCTTTGATTCATTGGAGAAATGCCAGCATTACTCCAAAACTCAGTGTCATAGGCTTCATCTCAATGCTCTTGAAGAAATACTCCTTTATCCTGAAGCTAGGGAACTCCAACAAATAAATTATCCAATATTGTGGGGTGGGCATAAGCGCCCTTCCTATCAACTGGTCGGGCGCTTATGCCCATCCCACAAGAAATAGTTGGATATTTTTTTACTTGGAAATCCCCTAGACTGTACCCGATGACAAACACTCGGTTATATTTCAATACGCTTGCTGTTAAGATAATTAACCTAACTTCAACCTCTGTCTCTACACACCGTAAATTCCCACCGATCAGCCCTAACTAAACCGTATTGGGAGTGAAGGTTTTTGTGAAGTTAATTTATCGTAAAGGATATGAGTTTCCTCCTAGGGCATCAGCGAAAGAAAACATTAGATCAAAAGGTGTAACTCAAAGAAGTGTTGCATATGTTCTGCGGATGATTTTTCTTTAGGGTAGATAAGATTAAGGAAGCAGCTATAGCAATCCTATTTGAGTTGCGAACATTTCAAGCTTCACCAAACCCGGTTTCTCTGCGTTCAAGAATCATTTAGGATTGCTATAGATAGGTGATTTAAAGTGCAATAACCTAGGTTTCTGCGCGTTCACGAATCATTTATGATCGCTATATATGGAGAAAGGCAAGGGTATTATTATGCAAACGCTGAATTTTTCAGATTTAGAACAAATTGACAAATTTCGTGATCTACAGTCAACTTTGCGCGATCGCTGGAAAACTATTGAGCTATTTGATAACAGCGACGCGGATATTTTAGTCATTCCCTCCCTCAGCATAGACCAGCGCGAACTGAATAAGGTGGAAGGCTGCGAGCATTATGAAGAAAGACTACTTTTTTCTTTAATTCGTTTACAGAATCCCCGCACTAGGCTGATTTATGTCACATCAATGCCACTACATCCCAGCGTTATCGATTATTATCTACAACTTTTGCCAGGAATTCCTTTTTCTCACGCTCGCAATCGCTTGCTACTACTTTCAACTTACGATTCCTCTAAAAAACCCCTGAGTCAAAAGATTTTAGAACGTCCTCGTTTGCTAGAGCGGATTCGCCAAGCCTTAAGGTTGGAAAAATCATTTATGATATGTTATAATTCAGCAAATTGGGAAGCAGAATTGTCTGTACGATTGGGTGTGCCCCTGTTCGCTGCTGCGCCAGACTTGCAAATATGGGGAACCAAAAGTGGCAGTAGGCAAATCTTTGCTGAGTGCGAAGTTCCACATCCAGATGGCAGCAACAGCATTTGGAATGAAAATGATTTGGCAAAAGCTGCTGGCGAATTGTGGGAACGTCAGCCAACATTACAAAGGATGGTAGTCAAACTCAACGAAGGCATTTCCGGAGAAGGAAATGCGCTACTAGATTTGAAACAGATTGCAAGTGTAGCACCTCCTAGTGGTTCTTATGCCGAAAGAGTGGCAGCAATTAGTGACTGCTTACCAAATTTGCGCTTTCAAGCAAAACAAGAGACTTGGGAGAATTTCTCAGGACGGATCGGCGAGATAGGGGCAATTGTTGAGGCTTTTGTGGAAGGAGAAATCAAGCGATCGCCCAGCGTGCAAGGACGCATCACACCTAACGGCGATGTGGAAATTCTCTCAACCCACGACCAGATTCTGGGAGGAAAAGACGGTCAGATTTATCTCGGTTGCGAATTTCCTGCTGATGAAGCTTATCGCCTGCAATTGCAGCAACTAGGGTTAAAAATTGGTAGAAACTTGGCAAAAAAAGGCGCATTAGAAAGATATGGAGTAGATTTTATCGCCGTTGACAAGGGTAATGATCAGTGGGATATTCAAGCAATTGAAATCAACCTGCGCAAAGGTGGCACCACCCATCCTTTTATGGCATTGAAACTGTTAACTAACGGTCGCTATAACCTCTCCACAGGTTTGTTTTATAGTCAGCAGGGTCGAACCAAATACTATATTGCCACTGACAACCTGCAAAAAGAGCGTTACCAAGGTCTCCTACCTAATGATTTCATGGATATCATTGCTGACCACAAGCTATATTTTGACACAGGAACCGAAACAGGCACAGTGTTTCATCTGATCGGGTGTCTTTCCCAGTTTGGTAAGTTGGGGTTAACGAGTATAGGTGATTCTCCACAACAAGCGCAAGAAATTTATAACAAGGTTGTCAAAGTTCTAGACGAAGAAACTCCTAGTAGCGGTAAAGATTTGTCCTCGTTAATAGAAAACTCCTTCCCCATTAGTTGGGATGGATATAGCGGTTAGGTGATTTGTTAGTGGTTAGTTGTTGGTTGTTATAGCAACCCACAACTAACCACTGTAGGGGCGCTCCTGCGGTTCGCCCCTACTAACCACCTCCCAATTGTGTACAATCAACGAGAGCCTTTGTTTTTTAGCGCCTGTGACATACATTCAATAAAGTGCGTGCGATTCACTGCATTAATCCAGATTGTCAGCGTCCTTATCCCCAGCGTTGGGGAGACAAGTTTTGCAACAGTTGTGGCGCATCGCTACAGCTAGTAGACCGTTATATCCCACTCGAACGTTTAGGAGAGGGAGGTTTTGCCCAAATTTACACGGTTTGGGATCAAAAGACGCAAACAGAAAAGGTACTGAAAGTTTTGGTGGAAGATTCACCAAAGGCTCTAGAATTGTTTGTCCAAGAGGCGGCGGTTTTAAGCAGTTTGCAACATCCAGGGGTTCCCAAAGTTGATGCAGATGGGTATTTTAATGTAGAGATGTTGCAGGCAACGCCGTTACAAGGCAATTTTATCCCACGCCAGTTATCTTGTCTGGTGATGGAAAAAATCAATGGTCAAACTTTGGAGGAGGTATTCCAGCAATTTCCCCAAGGGTGTCCCCAAGAGTTAGTATTGAACTGGTTTGCCCAAGCTGTGGAAATTTTGCAGGAATTGCACAAACGCAAAATTATTCACCGCGATATTAAACCTTCTAATTTAATGCTGCGATCCCCCCTAGCCCCCCTGAATAAGGGTGGTTGGGGGGATTTAGTACTGATTGATTTTGGTGGGGTAAAACAATTTAGTTCCAGCCTTTTTGGTCGAGAGGCTTCTTCAACCAGATTATATTCTTCTGGCTATAGTCCACCAGAACAAATGGCTGGGGGTAATGTCGGACCAGGTACTGATTTTTACGCCCTTGGTCGGACGATGATTGAGATGTTGACAGGCGAATCTCTCCTTGAGTTGGAAGATCCGCTGAGTGGAAAGTTGCTCTGGCGCAAGGGGGTGAATGTCAATCCTAAACTAGCAGATTTGCTGGATGAGACGGTGCAGGAGGATATGCGATCGCGTCCAGCAAACGCGGCTATCATTCAAAAAAGTTTAGCAAAGATTGCCCAACCCTCTCCCCAACAGCAGTTTTTCTCTCAACTAGGGTTGTCCGTGCGGCTTTGGTTAGGGACTGTTAAGCAAGCCCCCGCTTACTTGATTCAAGCCCTCGGCAAAACGACTCTTTTCATATTGAAGGCAATTTTCAAGGTGTTACTAGCCTGTGTAGATACAACTTGGACAATGCTTCTCACTGGCGTAGGCGCTGCTTTTGGTGCGATTTCTGGGGTAATTTTGGCGTCTCAAACAAACTTGGGTAACCAATTTAGCGAATTTTTGTCTCGTCACTTACCTTCCCTTTTTCCGAATACTCAAACTGTTTCGGGTTTAGAGATTCTTTTATTTGTCGGATCTGGCTTGGGAACTGCATGGGGGCTGACGGCGGCGGGTGGTTTTGGTCAGCGGCGGCGGTTTTTAGTAGCGTCGCTGATGGGGATCATTGCCTATGGCTTTGGTTGGTTAGTTTTACAATTATCCATAGCACAAAATGCTAGAGATGGGTTGGTGGCAATGATTTTGGCTGCTGTTTCCCTCCTCACCCTTGGTTTAGGTATGCGCAGCCATCAGATAGTTCACGCTGTGATGGCTGCGTTTGGCACTGCTATCATGTTTGCGGGTTTGATTGTTTTAGGGTTTCCAACTAACATATTCAACTTTTTTAGTTCTCCGAGTTGGAATCAGTTATGGCTTCCTATTACTTTTTTTGGCTTTATGGGTGTCTTTCTGAGCTTCTGGTTGGGGGTAAGTTACTACCTCATCGTCCCTGGGTTACGCTTTTTGGGTTGGCGTTAGTCATAGCGAGTGGTCAAAATAAGATCCCCCCTTGCCGCTTTTTTGATTTGGTAAGGGGGGATCTGATGTTTCGTTGTCTATAGAGTTTCTGTATAGGTGTTGTTGACACTCTTTGACCTAAATCCCAGAGATTATTTGTCAGGTAGGCTAACCTACTCAACCCTACTCACCTGTTGATTTTCGGCAATCCTGGGGGTGTCAATCTGGTCTCACTTCCCGCCCTTAGGAGGTTTGAGTCTATTTGTCAACGCTGATCGCGTTTGACTTGATGATTCTATAGTAGAAATAATTTATGAATTTGCCAACCCTTTCCTACCAGGTTTTACATAATTTTTATAAACTTTTTATTATTTATTCATAATTGGGGTTTGCGACATAAGTGGGATGTGTAAGGATGACAGTACATGCTAGCTAAAACTATCAACTTTTGACCTATCTGTAAAAAATATGAACTTTAAGATTGCCGCCACCGTGACTCTGTTCGTTTTTTTTGGGTTGACAAAGCAAACTTTTGCAGCTAATCAGCAAGACCTAGCACAGTTGAAGGCAACGCATTCCTGTAATCGATGTGATTTGAGTGGTGCTGATTTAACTAACTTTAATCTTGCTGGAGCAAGTTTGCGAAGTGCGAATTTAAGTAGAGCCAATTTATCTCAGGCTAATCTCACGAATGCTGATCTCACAAGTGTAAATCTGGAAGCTGCGGTGTTGAATGGTACGAATCTAAGTGGCGCTTCCCTGACGGGTGCGAATCTAAAAGCGGCAACGATGGAAAATGCTGATCTAACTTTTGCTGATTTGGTCGGCACCAATTTAGAAGCCGCTAACCTGAAGGGTGCCAAATTGCAGCTCACCAATTTCCGGGGAGCTAACTTCCGGTTGACAATTATGCCCACTGGTGATGTCAGTTCTAACAAACCCTATTGGTGGTCGTTACAGCGTCAAAGTATTGGGGAGTGTAACAATTTCAAAGAAGACGGTGTCCCTGGCACAACCTGCTCCGGACAATAGGTAAAGTCCCTAGTACCGCTACCCTACGGGAACGACTTCGTCGAACGCGGAATTAAAAATTAAAAATTAAAAAAGCTTATAATGTAAGCTTTTTGCTGATTTTGAATGGTTGCTTTATTTCCGCCGTCTTGTACTAGAAGGAGTCAGAAGTAAGAACCACGACCAAAAGGGAGTCCTCCTGACATCCTGACTGCTGACTGCTGACTCCTTTAAATAAAACACAACTTAGCCCAAAATGTGATAACGTATGGTCTGCTAAATACCTATTAGGGTTTAATCATCAGGAATGCAAGTGTTTTCGTAAAAATCCCTACCAGGAATTCAATAAGAGTTATTTATGATTGAGAGAAAAGCGCGTAAAGTTTTATTAATCAATGCTTACCCGTATTAAAGACTTAGCAACAACACTAGCGCCCCGCTTGATTGAAATTCGCCGTCACATTCACTCTCACCCAGAACTCAGCGGTCAGGAATACCAAACAGCTGCTTTCGTTGCTGGCGTATTATCTTCCAGTGGTATTGCTGTGCAGGAGGGAGTGGGCAAAACCGGGGTTCTAGGAGAACTACAAGGCACTGGCAACGATGAGCGAATTTTGGCAGTGCGCACCGATATGGATGCTTTGCCAATTCAAGAACGCAATAGTTTGGAGTTCATCTCTCGCGCACAAGGTATAATGCACGCTTGCGGTCACGATGTCCATACTACATTGGGCTTAGGAACGGCAATGATACTTTCACAAATCGCAGAGGAGTTACCTGGTAAGGTGCGGTTTTTATTTCAGTCAGCTGAGGAAATTGCCCAAGGTGCCTGTTGGATGGTAAAAGATGGGGCGATGGAAGATGTTTCGGCTATATTAGGTGTTCATGTTTTCCCTTCCATACCCGGCGGTTCAATTGGTGTGCGTTACGGAGCATTGACAGCGGCAGCTGATGATTTGGAGATTATGATTATCGGAGAATCAGGGCATGGTGCTCGTCCCCATGAGGCAGTTGATGCAATCTGGATTGCCGCACAAGTCATTACTACACTTCAACAAGCCATTAGCCGAACACAGAATCCCTTACGTCCACTAGTACTGAGCATAGGGCAGATTAATGGTGGCAGAGCGCCTAATGTGATTGCGGATCAGGTAAAACTGTCGGGAACCGTGCGATCGCTCCATCCCGAAACCCGTGCCAATCTGCCAAATTGGATTGAAAAAATCGTCGCCAACGTTTGTAATTCCTACGGCGCAAAATATGAAGTTAATTATCGCCGGGGTGTACCAAGCGTGCAAAATAATTATGAGTTAACACAGTTAATACAGGTAGCCGCAGAAGAAGCTTGGGGTAGCGATCGCGTCCAAGTCTTACCCGAACCTTCTCTAGGATCTGAAGATTTCTCCATTTATTTAGAACACGCCCCTGGTTCCATGTTTCGCTTAGGTGTAGGTTTCAAAGAGAGAGCCGTTAATTACCCATTGCACCATCCTCAATTTGAAGTCAATGAATCTGCTATTGTCACGGGGGTTGTGACCCTTGCCTATACTGCTTATAAATTCTTTTTAACCAAGCAAGCGGTGTAATATCACGTCCGGTTAAATAACTTTAATAAGTTTGTAGTGAGGACTTCAGTCCTCTGGCACTAAAAAGCAAGGACTGAAGTCCTTACTACAAACAAGTTTTATTATGGGCGATTGACCGGACATGATATAAGGCCACACCCTTATGGAGTCAATAAAAACTCCCACCACACTGTGATGAGAGTTATAAATTTAACTCAGTATGCCTCTAGACTCTAGATTAAATGAGGCGAAATTTTGCCCATCTAAGTCTATTGACTACTTCTATTTACTGACAACACCCATTTTTTCTTGAATCTTGGTCTTGGCAGCTTTGAATTGGGTAGCCAATTGCTCGCTTTGCTCAGTACTCAAGTTGTTGCGAATGGCGGCGAACATGCTGCTCTCTTCTTGACGAATGTGGTCGCCAACAATGTCCATTAGCTGTTTGACTTTATCTTTGAATTGAGCAGATGAAGGGCTGATAGCCTTGATTTCATCTAATATCCGCTTCATTTCGGCTTGTTCGTCAAACAGTTCCTTGGTATCAGCTTCCCCATAGAAAGGACGTACTCTGGGGTAGACGACTTGCTCTTCAGCTTCAGCGTGAGCGCTCAGATCCTTGTAAATTTGACCGAAGTATTCTTGGATCTTTTGGGGATCGTTACTAGCCAGTAGTTCGGTGAACAGGGTATTTACCTTGCCGTGGTCCAGGCGGATAACATCCTGGATATTTAGATCCTGCTTGTCAGTGTTTTGGGTAACAACACTACCGACTACGCCGCTTACTGCTGCCATAGCGTCTTGAACCCTTGCCCAAATTCCTTGATCCGCATCTTGTCCAGTCAGTTCGCGGACACCCAGAACTTCTAGAACACCTTTGAGTTGCTCTTGGTGAGCGCGGTTCTCAAAGTTAATGGTATTTAAAGGTGTGATTGCTAGCAAAACGTCCGCACCAACTTTTTGAGCTGCTTTGTGAACTGTCAACCCACTCATCACTTGTTGATGCTTCAGCAATTCATGCTGAAATACTTTTTCATATATGCTCAGTTCTGAGCCTTTCATCAGTTCTCGAACCTTTTCAATCAATTGTGTGACGGTTTGTTTTGGCTTAGCTTGGATGCCATACTGACCAATTACAGTCTCAAGAACGCTCAGATTTTTCTGGTCATCCTTGAGGAAATCTTGCAAGCGCTGTTTGATTTCTGAATCGCTGATTTCACTCAAAAACAGTTGTTCATTTTCAATGAGCAACTGTTGAATTGCTTTCATATCTGCCAATTTTACTGCTATAGCAGAGCGCTTAGTATCATCTAAAGTTGCTACCATTTGGTCGTTCTCCTCGGAAAACAAAATATTTCTTATTCTTAATACTTAGGTTGTCACAAAAATTAGGACTCCTCCATCTTTCTTTTGAACGATACTACTCAATACTATAGGTAGAGAAATCATATCTTGTTTCCTATTGTATCTTTTGCTTGTTAATAAAATCACAAATCAAGCTTTCATCTATCCTAAGATAGGTAAATTTATTGGTAATTTTTCTGGTTAAATTTATCCTAATAGATAGATAACGGTTAAAGCCTTCCTCCATCGTCAGGTAGATAAATTTTTATTACTATTTTTATAAATTGACTCCAGATAGTTAAATAGGAGAATCAGTCAGAATGCCCAATAGTCCCGGACTAGGAGAGCAGGCGCTGAATAAAACGGCAGAATTAGGGTTATCTAGCCAGTTAGATGAAGTAGAAAATTTAGATGTAAATATTAAAACAGATCCAATAAAACTGGTTCAAGGGCAAGTGGATGCAGTTACAATCGAGGGTGAAGGATTGGTAATGCAAAAAGACCTACGGATGGAGGAATTGGAAATGCAAATGAGTAGCGTTGCGATTAATCCTATCAGTGCTGCTTTTGGCAAAATTGAACTCACCCAGCCCACAGAAGCCAGTGTAAGAGTTGTTTTAACCGAAGAGGATATCAATCGCGCCTTCAACTCTGAATATATCCGATCAAGATTGCAAAGCCAAAAAATTCGTGTTAATGGGCAATTAAGGACAATTGTTCCCCAAAACGTAAAATTTCATTTACTAGGCGATGGTAAAGTAGTACTGAAGGCAACGGTGCTGTTAAAAGAAACTAATGAAACCCACCAAGTTGCTTTTTCGGCAATTCCTCGTGTCAGCGCTAACGGACAAACAGTTTCTCTAGAAAATGTTGAGTATGCCGATAATAAGGAAACATCCCCGGAACTGACAAAAGCATTGGTAGATGAAACTAGCAAAATATTGAATTTGAGTAACTTCCATTTAAAAGGAATGAGCCTGCGGGTTAAGCAACTAGAGTTGGAAGCAGGAAAACTAACACTGCAAGCTGAAGCTTACGTTGAGCAAATTCTCACTATTTAGTGGTTAGTAGTAATTTTTGATAACTAACAACTAACAACTAACAATTA
>CAZZXJ010000090.1:0-14249 GCA_964657905.1 uncultured Stigonema sp. | reverse complement strand
CTAGATAGCTCAACTACGAACCCCTAAAATATTGATAAACTACTAATTTATTCACATGAATTCATTATTGACACTGTTATCTCTGCGTGGTGTTGAACATTTGATTATCGGTCAGGACTTGAATATTATGGAGATGTCTCCAGGAGTACATCGTCTTGCCGACCTTCCTGATGAAGTGAAGCGGGGTAAGGATGTTCGGATCTGTTTTCCGGAATTAGTTGGAGTTGAAAAAGTTATGGATGCGATTCGACAGGGGGAGCAAAATAATTTTGAATTAAAGGGAATTATGCGCTTACAAAACGCCGCATCTCCTTTATATATTAATCTCTGTATTATTCAGAACCTAAAAGAGAACTATCCTAGCAATGAGCTAATGATTCTTGTGGAAGATGTGACAGAACGGATGGTTCTTGAGCAATCTTTAATCCAGGGGGCAAATGAAGCAAATCTTTTACTACGTACCTTAACAGCTTCTAAGCAATATATTGATCAAATTGTCACGTCCATGGCAGATGCGTTGTTGGTGACAACGCTGTCAGGAAAAGTCAAAACAATGAATCTAGCCGCACAAGCTTTGTTGGAATACGACGAAGCGGAACTCCAAGGTCAACCTATCTCCACAGTTATTAAGGGAGTGGGGAGTGGTGAGTGGGGAGTAGGGGGAGATCAGGAGGATAAGAGAATAATTAATCTTTCTCCCCCCACTCCCCACGGACGTACAGACGTTCCGCCGGATCCCACCCCCCCCACTCCCCACTCCCCTGATCAAAGAGGTAGAAACCGTTTGTTACACCAAGAGCGGAAAAATAATTCCTGTCGCCTTTTCCTGCTCAATAGTTCAGACAGAGATTGAGTACTTCCTGGGTTATGTTTATATTCTTCGAGACATAACCGAACGTAAGCAAGCAGAGCTTGCTAAACAGGAATTCTTAGCTATGATTAGCCATGAGGTTCGGACTCCGATGACATCGGTAAATGGTATGGCTAGTTTGCTGCTAGATACTGAGTTAACTGCCGTTCAGCGAAACTTTGTTGAAATTATTTACAGCAGTGGGGACGCTTTACTCAAAATTATTAACGACTTTCTTGACTTCTCCAAAATTGAATCAGACAAGCTGGAACTAGAAGAGCAACCTTTCACTCTGCAAAGTTGCATTAATGAGGCTTTTTATATACTTTTGCCTACAGCTAGAGAAAAAGGGTTAAAACTCACGTTCCTGGATACTTCTGATCTAAGTACACTGATTATGGGGGACATTAACCGACTGCGCCAGATTTTAGTCAATTTACTTAGTAATGCCATTAAATTTACCGAAACTGGGAGCATTGAGGTTTCGGTGAAAGCGAACAAGATCAACACTCGCCAGTATGGGAAAAATAATTACGAAATTCAGTTTGCTGTTAGAGATACAGGCATTGGAATTCCACGCGATCGCCTTGATCGTTTATTCAAAGCCTTCAGTCAGGTTGACTCTTCTATCACTCGACAGTATGGCGGTACTGGACTAGGTCTTGCCATCTGCAAGAAACTGAGTGAGTTGATGGGCGGCAGAATTTGGGTTGAAAGTGAGCCCGGAGTGGGTAGTATATTCTACTTCACCATTACCGCGCGCTCATTTTGAGTCGTGAACCACTAAAGTACAGCTTGCTCATCAACTCGACGGAGGAAACGATTTCGGTCTACATTGCCACCGCTTCGGTTCCGGTGCGCAAGTTGTATCGCACCGATATTGTAAACCACTAGGACTTACCCAGGCTCACAAATTGAGTATCATGCGTATATTGGAATTCGGTCGAATAAGAAAGCTGAGGCGCTCACCCTCAAACAGTAGAATTGACCACATAGTAAGGGCGGGGTAACCCCGCCCTGTAGGTCATATTGTGGTCTACCCAAATGAATATTGCGCTCCGCCGCCTGACTCATCCCACGACATACTTGACTATTTCTGTCAATGCGTAAGTCCTATCTACTACAATTTAGTTGGTGGACCACTCTGAGGAAAGTTTTGGTAGGGTATACCCAGTGGCAGTAGTACCATTCATCAGCCAAAGTGCATCGTCGCCTGTTTGAGTATTGCGCCAGAAGATATCGGACTTGCCATCGCCGTTGTAATCGCCAATACTAGGCTTCCAGGATGAATCAGTTTTTGGCAGAAAAGCTGTAGTGGAAACTTTTGAGCCATCCATCAGCCAAGCGGTGTTTTCACCTGTGGTGTCATTGTGCCAAAAGATATCAGACTTGCCATCGCCGTTGAAATCGCCAATGCTAGGTGTCCAAGATAAATCAAGTTTCGGCTCAGAAGTTGTAGTGACGATGGTGCCATTCATCAACCAAATGGTATTCTCACCCGTTTTCGTATTGCGCCAGAGAAGGTCGGTCTTACCATTGCCGCTAAAATCGCCAACAGTACTTAGATTCCAGGATGAGTCAAGTTTCGGCAGAGAATACCCACTGGCGTTCGTGCCATCCATAAACCAAACAGCGTTTTCACCCGTTGTCTGATTACGCCAGAGGATGTCGGACTTGGCACTACCGTCGAAATTGACAATGGTAGAAGTCCAGGATGCGTCAGTTTTCGGCAGAAAAGCTGCGGTGGTCACTTTTGTCCCATCCATCAGCCAAACAGCGTTCTCACCCGTTTTCGTATTGCGCCAGAGGAGATCTGACTTGCCATCACCGTTGAAATCGGCAATGCTGGGTGTCCAGTTCGGGTCAACTGACTGTTCGGAAGTTTGAGAGGCAACTCTGTTACCATCCATCAGCCAAATGGTGTTATCACCCGTTTTCGTATTGTGCCAGAAAATGTCAGTCTTGCCACTATGGTCAAAATCGGCAAATTTATAATCCCAGTCTGAACTCATTTTTGGCAGAGAAGCCGCATTAGGAGATTTCTCGCCATCCATCAGCCAAACGGTGTTATCACCAGTTTGAGCATTACGCCAGAATTTGTCGGTCTTGCCATCGCCATTGAAATCAGGCGAAATCCCAGAACTAGTGAATATGGGATTTTTATTGGGGGTTTTCGCCGCTTCTAGAGACGGCAGGGGTAGTTCATCTTGTAGTGATTGTGAGGATACCCCAAAGCTCAAAGAAGTATTTAAATTATCAACCGGGTCTGCAAAAATATTTGAGACTTGGGAATTTTGTAATGCACTAGTATACGTAGACAAGCTTAGGGTATTTTGAGATGCAATCATGATGTTTGTTTATTACTAGTATTTATCAAATTTTTAACTGGTTTTTTTTAATGTTTCTGTTAAAGAATAACATCTGCGAGTTTTCTGTTTTTTGTATAAGCTTCATTATCTCATTATAATATGTATTATTTTCCACATTTAATTTGAATAGAATATCATTCTTAAATGAGCATTTTTCATACACCTTTATTGTTCAAATTTGTGGTGCAGAGTATTGGTACTACTCTGCACCATCTGGAAAGACTAATTCGAGCCAAAAGTGATAAATAGAGGTATGCCATCAAAGAGCTTCAGCTTGCTGCTACCGAGGGCTGGCTACTCTCTTCGTCTGAGGTGGAGGGGCTTCTAGGGTGTAAGCCAAGGGTGAAGAAGGGGGAACAGCAGTTTACTCGTGGGTCGTTCAGTTTTATCACGTCTGGGAAGATTGGCAACCAGTCAGCCTGGAAGGTAGTAAGACTCAATTAAGATTACTACTTGCGTTCTAATTTAAGCGCTTTTAGAACATGATTTTGAAATTCCACTAATCCGCCTCGGCTCCCCCAAAGTTCGTTGAATGTAGGAGTTTCCAACTTCATCACTTTGCCCCCATCAAGATGGACATGATAACCAAACACCATGTCTTGTTCTGGAGGTACACTCCAATAATCTGCTATCCAAACTACTTGAACGAGACGGGAGATACCAAATTCTCCAGGCTCTTTATACAAAGTATTGTTCAGAAGTTTGACAATATGCGTCACTTTGGTACGCTGTCTTAAAAGAATGAGTTCGCTTTCCTCTGGTTTAAGGGCGTTCTTTGCTTGTTTTGCTTTCCAATTTAATCGAAAAATATTTAAATCTGGGTCAAGATTTTGATAAGCCCAATATTTATCATCACCCTGATGATTTACATTTTTAGTCCACTTTAATTCTGTCAAATCCATAAATTTACTTTGTGTTATAAAAAGGTGTCTACATTTATTGCTGAATTATCTTAACTCTGGTTCTTCTTTCATTGATTGCAGTACTGCTCTATTTGTTTCAACTTCTCTATGGATTGTTTGTTAGCACCGTAATATGTCTGCTCCTTCCAAGAGGCAATCCTGTAGTCTAGCGAAACTTTGATACAGGTTTTTTCACAAAGAAAGGGGTTACACCGATGAACGCGTTCGGGTAACAATGTATCTAGAATTTCTACAGTCAACCAATCAAAAAAAGGGGCAATTCTTGGGAGTTAAGACGTTGAAACTTAGGTACGGCACGACGGATAACTCGTAAAGTTCCGGTAAAACGCTCGTCGTAATGGAGCAACCCCTGCATTGGTAGCAGCTTGAAACATCAATACTCGTACTCCCCAATGTCCTAATAACCAAGCATATACCTTTAGCAAGCTTTCTAGCAATTTTCCGAATGGTAGCTTTCTTTCCGCCGTCATGTACTAGTAGCGGGAAACAAGCTGCAAGGACAAATTTTGTGCCTACTCAGGCTATAAAATAAAAGGTTGCTTGTGCTGAATATACTCAAACGCAAGCAACCTTATTGGGAATAGGGAATGGGGCATGGGGCATTTGAATTTTCCTTCGCTTCTTCCGCTCTCCCACACGAACATTGGAGCAATGCCCCATCATCTGCAAAGGAAAATGAGCAATTGACCAGATGGCGAGCGTACTGTACCCTATGCCCTATGCCCCATGCCCCATGCCCATCACTTACGTCTTATAAGGTTACCCAATCCTTGGAAAGTTGCGGCTCAGAAGTCGCACTGGTCACTTTTGAGCCATCCATCGTCCACATGGTGTTCTCTCCTGTATCGTAATTGCGCCAGAAGATATCGGTCTTGCCATCGCCGTTGAAATCGCCCAAGCTAGGCTGCCAGCTTGAGCTAAGTGTTGGTAAAGTGGCACTGGTAGCTTTCGCACCATTCATCAGCCAAACGGTGTTCTCACCCGTGGAATTATTGCGCCAGAGGATGTCGGTCTTGCCATCGCCGTTGAAATCACCAATGGTAGGTTTCCATGCTGTGCTAAGTGTCGGTAGAGCAGACTCAGTGGGAGTCGTGCCATTTATGTCCCAAACTTTGTTCTCACCCGTTGAATTATTGTGCCACAGGATGTCGCTGGTCAAACCGCCGTTGAAATCGGCAATGGTAGGTGTCCAGGATGTGCCAAGTGTTGGCAGCGCCACCCCGGTCGGTTTAGCACCATTCATCTCCCAAAGGGCATTCTCACCTGTGTTCGGATTACGCCAAAGGATGTCGGTGGTGCCGTTGCCCTTAAAACTGCCAAGGCTGGGTGTCCAGGCAGCGTCAAGTGTTGGCAGCGCAGTCCCGGTCGCTTTCGTACCATTCATCGACCAAAGGGCGTTCTCACCCGTTTTGGTATTGCGCCAAAAAATGTCGGTATTGCGACCGCCGCTGAAATCTCCAATGCTGGGTGTCCAGGCAGGGTCAAGTGTTGGCAGCGCCGCCTGAGAGGCAATTTTTGTGCCATCCATCAGCAAAACATCGTTCTCACCCGTTTTGGTATTCCGCAAGAGGAAGTCAGTCTTGCCATCGCCGTTGAAATCAGCAATCCTATAATCCCAGTCTGAACTAAGTTTCGGCAGCGCAGCCTGGGAGATAATTTTTGTGCCATCCATCAGCCAAATGGTGTTGTCACCTGTTTGAACATTATGCCAGACTTTGTCGGTCTTGCCATCACCATTGAAATCTGGAGAAATTGCGGGACTAGTCAAAAAGGGATTAGGATTGGGGTTGTTTGCCGTCAGTAGAGACTGCGTTGATAGTTGATCTTGTGGTGCGAAGAAGCTTCCAATGCTCGAAAAGGTATTTAAACCATCTTCCAGTGATGGTAAGGAGCTTCCAATGCTCGAAAAGGTATTTAAATTATTCAGCGGGTCTAGAAAACTATCTGAGGTTAGAAGAGATGGTAATGCACTAGAAGTAGAAAAGTTCGAGAGATTTCCTGATGACAACATTATTTTTATTTTGCGTTCTTCGTCATAAACCTTTTAACTGCTTTTACAACAATATTTCAAGTGTTTCATAAGAACATCTCTACTGTTTTAATTATTTTTTAACAATAAAAGGTTATGCAATAACATCTATAGTGTTCTAATTATTTCTTTGAAAAATTCAGCTTTTATTAAATACTATTTATAAATAAAAGTGTTATTAATTAACATTTTTCAGCAAATATTTCACTATTTGCTACCTTACCACTTGAAAATTATTTATCCTGTATGGTGCAATACGGTTCAGTTAGGGCTGATCGGTAGGAATTTCAAGTGTGTAGAGACGCGAAATTTCGCGTCTCTACAGGAGTTGACGGTAGGTACATTATCTTAACTGAACCGTATTGCTGTATGGTGAGTTAAAACGGTGTCTGAAAAACAAAAATTTATCAAGTTTGATGCATTAGGTGGTGCGAATTTTTGCTAAATATTTAATCTATCAGTTAGCGAATGCCGCGAAACTTTAAAATACCTATAGCAGTTCTCATATGAATGAAGTACACCCAACTAAAAAAGGAGTCAGGAGCCAGAATAGGGAGTTCTCCTGACTCCTGACTCCTGAGTACCTAAACATACATCACTTCGACCTATGTCGGTAAATCTTCCACTTGGCAGCAGAAAGTTCAACTAAGTAGTAGGTAACAACTGCAAGCGTAGTCGATAAAAATAGTGTTGCTGTTAATCTGGTATAAAAAGCTTCAATAGGAATGTTTGAGGTAAATATAGGAATAATCTTGCTAATGATCGGCATATGCCAGATGTATACCCCGTAAGATAAGTTACCAAGCACTTCTAAAATTCTTAAGGGATTTCTCAGAATACAGGCAAAAGATAATTTCTCATTTCTGGTGAAATCATGACCAGCATCTGACTCAAAGCTGAATATAAAAAATGATACAATTATTGCTGTCAATGGCTGGAGAATGAAAATTGTTGTAGATGTTCTCCAACCACCAGGACGGTTAGGTAATCCCCAGAGTTCTTGGTTGTATAAGTGATGTGCGGTAAATAAATAAAGTAAAATTAACAGAATAACAGCAAGATGTTTTGTCGTTGATGTTGGCAAGATAGTATTCTTATAAGAGTTGGTTATAATTCCTGATTCTTCCAACTTAGGCTTTTGATACTTAATAAATATATTGACAATAAAACCACATAAAAATAAGTCAAGGCTATTAATTAGGGGAGTATACCAATATTTAAATGCATATTCCATTTGCTCAGTAATTTGATTGCGCAAACTTAACCAGAATACGCATTTACAAACGATAGTTATAAAAATAATGAACACAGATGCTAAAATAACCCGTTTTTGGTTTACTAAACGATCCCGGAGAAAATTGAAGATGAAAGGAACAAAGAGATAAAATTGTATTTCTGTTGAAAGAGACCAGAAAACTTGATTGAAGGCTATATCTTTGAAGGTAATGTGAGGATGATATGTAAAAGTACATACTCGAATAAGATATCCCCAGTTTTCCATTCTCAGGACATCGGGATAAACAAATATAGATAAAATCAATACTGCAAAATAGTAAAGTGGAAAAATTCTGAGAGCGCGGTTACGCCAAAAGTTTATAACTCCAGGCACATCAGGAGTATATCGCTCAGTATAAAAGGCTTTTCCCATTAAGTAACCGGATAGACAAAAGAAAATCCAAACTGCTACTGCTCCATGACTAAATATTAGCCAACTCAGGTCATACCCTTGATAAATAATTGAATTTCTAGGAGGATCACAATGAATAGTTACTACCATTAAACAAGCCAATCCCCGTAGAGCAAGTAGAGCATCTAAACGGTTGTGTTTTAGTAGTTCTTTTTGGATAACCGAGTATGATATTGATTGTTGCATTGATTTATGAAGCGCTAATCTGCAAATAATCTAATTAAAGTTATTAAAAAATATTTAAATTTATTTCAACCAATATGTGTTGCCAAATTGGCAATACATATTGTATTGCTACTCAGATTTATTAAGCAGTGGCAAACAAATACGGGTTGTACTCAGAAATTTATTCATAAAATAGGTAAGAAAACAACATGAGAGAATTATGCAAGCACAATATCGGCAGCGTCGTGAGCAGTTGATGTCAAAGATCGGTAATGGCACTGCAATCTTTCGCAGTGCACCAATGGCAGTCATGCACAACGATGTCGAATACGCTTTTCGTCAAGACAGCGATTTCTTCTATCTAACTGGGTTTAACGAACCGCAAGCAGTTGCCCTTTTAGCGCCACATCATTCAGAACATCGGTTTGTGCTGTTTGTCCAACCAAAAGATCGGGAGAAGGAAGTCTGGAGTGGCTATCGCTGTGGCGTAGAAGCGGCGAAACAAGAGTACGGCGCAGATGAAGCTTACCCGATCGCAGAACTGGATGAAAAGTTGCCGCAGTATGTGGAAAAAGCTGATCGCATTTACTACCACATAGGACGCGATCGCGCTTTTAATGACCAAATCCTCAACCATTGGCAACGCTTGATGCGAACTTATCCCAAGCGCGGTACAGGACCAATTGCCATTGAAGATACTGGTCCAATCCTACATAGCATAAGGCTTTTTAAAAGTCAAGGAGAGTTGGAGTTGATGCGACACGCTGCTGATATTGCAGTTGAAGCACACAATTACGCAATGGAAATTGCTGCACCGGGGCGTTACGAGTATGAAATTCAAGCGGAGATGGAACGCATCTTTCGCTTACGGGGTGGAATGGGACCAGCTTATCCCACAATTGTAGCTTCCGGAGCCAATGCGTGTATACTGCACTACATCGAAAATAATCGCCAGATGCAAGATCGGGACTTGCTGCTGATTGATGCCGGTTGTGCCTATAATTATTACAACTCTGATATTACCCGGACATTTCCCGTAGGTGGTAAGTTTACGCCAGAACAAAAGACACTTTATGAAATTGTTTTAGAGGCACAGAAACAAGCGATCGCCCAAGTCCAACCAGGCAACCCCTACAAGCAAATTCATGATACAGCAGTGCGCGTCCTCACCGTTGGCTTAGTGGAACTCGGCATCCTTAAGGGTGAAATTGACAAGTTAATTGAGGAAGAGAAATACAAACCTTATTACATGCACCGCACTGGTCATTGGCTAGGCTTGGATGTCCACGATGTAGGTGTTTACCAGCACGGCGAAGATAAACCGCAGATATTACAACCAAATCAAGTGCTAACCGTAGAACCCGGACTTTATATTGTACCAAATACTAAGCTAGCAGAAGACCAACCAGAAACCGACCCCCGTTGGGTTGGCATTGGTATTCGCATTGAGGATGATGTCTTGGTAACATCCACAGGACATGAGGTGCTAACTGCTGGTGTTCCTAAGAATGTGGCGCAAGTGGAAAGATAAACAGCTTTGGTGGGTAAAAATCCTCAAAAATGGTTACTCTCTTACTTCTGCGCTCTCTGCGCCTCTGCGGTAAAATAAATAACTTAATTAACCACAGAGACGCTGAGGACACAGAGAGAAAAGAAGGGATGCAAGCGAGTTACCTTGACAGGGGTAGCACTGCCCACCTTAATTTGGGTATCGTTGCTCGTTCCCAGACTCTGGCTGGGAATGCCTATCCAAGAGACTCTGCTTCGCCTTTCACTTGCGAAATTCAGCTACTACTTCAATCAAACCGACAATATTGCGATTGAACTCTGGTAAATCCTCAGCAGGTATCCAATACTCCTGATGCAGAGAACTACCAACAGTTTGCACGCTATAACGACTTAAAAAGTCTGCTCGCACTTGAAAGCGCGTCACATAACCGACATATCCTGTATCGCTACTTGCAGCATTCCAGTTACGTGCAATCTCTATGGCGTATTCTTCGTTAAGTACTGGATAGAAAATAGGCTGTTCGGGCAGTCGGGGAGGAAACGAGCGATCGCCACTTTCCCTAATCAAAGCTAGTTCCTTCGGTCCAACCGGACGGAACAGTATGATTGTTTCCTTAGCTGCTGCTTCAGAGTCTAATAAATACCAGTTGGGCAAAGTCTCTCGCGCTTGTTGCCACGCTGTTGGGATGCCTGCTACACCTGTATACAGAGCTACGATGCCACCGACAATCGCGCAAGTAGTATCTATATCTCCTAAGCCACTGACTGTTAACCACAGTGCTTCTTCGTAATTATTAAGGTGCTGAGCAGCACACCACAAAGCAAAGGGAACTGTGTCTTGGGCTGAGATTCCCGTACCATTTCCCAGCACAGCAACTGCTGATTGTACTGGTGTTTTTTCCCTCAAATCATTCGCTCGGTGAATTTTGGAGAGAACCTCGCTTTCAGGCACAAAAGGCAGGATAAGATTAAGAAATTCCGCTCTACTGGGCAAAGAACCAGAGTCTTTCAGTCTCCAAGCCCAAGCCGCGGCTACGGCTACAGCAATTGCTCCGGCGATCGCCTCAGGATGGGTGTGTGTCACGAACGCACTCTTGAAAGCTTGGCTTACAACCAATTCCATATCGTCTGCAAAAAAGGCTCCCACTGGTGCAACCCGCATTGCTGCACCATTGCCATAGGAACCCTGTCCACCAAACAAACTGGGAGCTAGCTTTTGCCAAGGTTCGCCATCCCGTATCTGTGCTAGCAGCTTGTGCATCGCCGCACCGTAATCCCGATGACTATCGTATCTTTGGGCAAAGCTTGAAGCCAGCTTATCTTGGTCAATCTCTCCATATTCTTGCAGAATTGACACAATTGAGAGAGCCATCTGAGTATCGTCGGTGAAGTTCCAAGGCGATACTGGAATGGCACGAGATGCAATTAGACTTTCTGCCACATCCGGATGGAGAAAAAATCTATTTCCAAAAGCATCACCCACTGACAACCCCTCAAGGGAACAGCAAGCACGGGCAAGGCGAACATCGTTTGTTGTTGGCACAAGTCACTCCTAGTCTACCAACTTTTATCTAAGATAAACGGTTTTCTCCGCTTTTTGTAGTGTTTGTAGTAAGCGCTTTAGCGCTGAAGCAATTACCAATTACCAATTAGCATCAAACAAAAAGGGTATGGTGCATCCACCATACCCTAAAATCAAGATTTAGGAATAACGATTACAGAGTCGGCACGTACTGCTGCTTATCAGGTACTTCGGTGTACTCAGCAACAATCTGCCGGAACTCGTTACCGTCAATGGTTTCTTTTTCAATCAGCAGATCCACTAAGCGATCAGTGACGGTGCGATTTTCACGTATCATGCGTTTTGCTGTTTCGTAGCATTCTTCAACAATGGTGCGGACTTGACCATCAATACGGGCGGCGATCGATTCTGAATACTCAGAACGGGTCATCCAGTCACGACCCAAGAACACTTCTCCCGTTTGGCTTTCCAACGACAGGGGACCTAAGTTAGACATGCCAAATCGGGTCACCATTTGCCGTGCCATGTTGGTCACCTGTTGCAGGTCATTGCCGGCACCCGTTGTGACTTCGGCATTCCCAAAAATCATCTCTTCTGCGGCGCGACCACCCAAAGCACCAGCTATCCGTGCTTTTAACTGAGAACGGGAAATCAACCCTTGTTCGTCGGAGGGCATAAACCAAGTCAATCCCTGTGCCTGTCCTCGTGGAATCAGGGTAACTTTTTGCACTGGGTCGTGGTCTTTGAGTAGTGTACCTACCAAAGCATGTCCCACTTCATGGTAAGCAATCAAGCGCTTGCTCTTGCTATCCACTAGGGGAGTACCTTCCATACCAGCAACAACCCGATCCACAGCGTCATCAATTTCCGCTAGGGCGATGGCTTCTTTACGACGACGCGCTGTCAAAATCGCGGCTTCATTCAGCAGGTTGGCTAAGTCAGCACCGGTAAAACCAGGTGTGCGACGAGCGATCGCATCTAAAGAAACGCTCTTGTCTAGTTTCTTGTTGCGAGCGTGGACTTTTAAAATTTCCAGGCGACCTTTGATGTCGGGTGCATCCACCATGATTTGCCTGTCAAACCGTCCTGGGCGCAATAATGCTGTGTCTAATACGTCAGGACGGTTGGTAGCGGCAATAATAATAATGCCGGTGTTGCCTTCAAAGCCGTCCATTTCAGTCAGCAGTTGGTTCAGGGTTTGTTCTCGCTCGTCGTTACCGCCACCAATACCCGCACCTCGCTGTCGTCCCACGGCGTCGATTTCATCAATAAAGATGATACAGGGAGCGTTGTCTTTAGCTTTCTTAAAGAGGTCGCGCACGCGGGATGCGCCCACGCCAACGAACATTTCCACGAATTCGGAACCGGAGATACTGAAGAAAGGTACACCTGCTTCGCCAGCAATAGCTTTTGCTAGTAGGGTTTTACCAGTTCCCGGAGGTCCGATTAACAGCACTCCTTTAGGAATGCGTGCGCCAACTGCGGTAAATTTTTCTGGTTGTTTGAGGAAGGTGACGACTTCTTGTAGTTCTTCTTTGGCTTCTTCAATACCTGCTACGTCGTCAAATTTTATTCCAGTTTTTGCCTCCATTTGGAAGCGAGCTCTGGATTTGCCAAAGTTCATTGCTTGACCTGGACCACCGGGAAGATTACTAGAACGACGGAACAAAAAGAACAGCCCGGTAATCAACAGAATCGGAAAAATCAGGTTACCCAACAGTCCCCAGATTGCTCCATCATTCCGCATGGGATGAGCATCAAAACTTACTTGTTTTTCTTTGAGCTTGCCAATTAACTCAGGAGCACTACCAGGCAGATCCACCCTTACCCGTTGTACACGGTTGTCAAGTTCTGGATCAATGGCTTCTACAATCGCTGTTCTGCCGCCTTCATAAAGATCCACACTGGTCACCCGATCAGCGTCCAAGTATTCCAGAAAGCGACCGTAGGTCATACGGGTATTGGCTGTATTCTTGCTCGTATCAGCAGGAGCGCTTGCAAATGCGCCTTGCCAGAAGAAAAAGCCAATGACCAAAGCAGGCAATGTCCAGAGTAGTAGGACTCTCCAGGAAAATTTCATGACTTTATTTGCCTCTAAATACCGATACAACTTATCAGCTTTAGCAACAGAATGGTGCTGTCACACTCAGCACTCAGCAGTCAGCTTTACGCCGTAGCGCTTGCCAGGAGATTGAAACAAAGAATACTTCGGTAGAAAACTTAAGGCTCTCTGTTGCCAAGTCTCTGTATCTATAGCTGATAGCTTTTTGCCCCCTGTCACTAAATAGCTGTGAAACGGATGTTTTTGACATTCCCTTCTTTTTTAATTAGGGATTCATAAGGTTAAAAACCTTATAGAGTTAGCCAGCAACCCTCTATTCCCTCATTTAACACCATTGAATTTGTTAAATCTGGGCTCACTTAATCTAGATAAATCCGTTTTGTTTAACCTGATGTCGGTTTGCTATAAAGCTATTAGGGCACTACAGCAGGTCCATCACACCAGCAAGAAATAATCGTAATTAAACTTAACTTAATTCTAATACATTTCATCAGAAAAGAAAGCAGGGGGGTAATTTCTCCCCCTGCCTCCCCTGTTCCCTTGCTTCTCACTGCTCTTCTGTAGCTTCTAAGGTGTAAGGGAAATACTGGTCTTTTTTGTAGGAACCAATCCAAATGTTATATGTTCCAGAAAGCCATTCACCGACAATGCCGGGATTTTTGCCGTCAAAACTGTCGTTGCACCAGATGCCGCCAGGACCTGTGACAATCAGGGTCGTATCCTTAGGACTGTCTACTAGCAGTTTTAGGTAGTCAACTTTACTTGCTAACTCCAAGGTATGGTTTGGTTGTTCATCATAATATCCGGTGCAGTGACCTGTGGGAGTTACTGTTCTACGGGCGATCTCCTTCGCTGGGATTGAACCGCCACTCATGCCGCGAACTATCAAGTGGTCTGGGGAAAAATTGTGATCGATGTGAAAGTCTCCAAAAAACATGGGCAGGGGGGCTTCCTGCCCATGTGCTTGGGCATTAATTGCTGAGGCGATCGCCAGCGTCATGCTCAACAACGATAATCTTATCCCTCGGTATACCAATTTTATCGGCATTCTGATTACATGATTTTCCCAGTATTATAAGTGACATTAATTTTACACGCCAAGTTCCCAAAATGAGGGTATTTGACTATGGGGC
>CAZZXJ010000089.1:12498-14534 GCA_964657905.1 uncultured Stigonema sp. | reverse complement strand
ATGCCATTTGATTTTCAATCGCCCACCGCGCTAGTTCAGTGCGGTTGTGGAGATTGGTTTTGCCCAACATGTTAGACACATGGCTTTCAACCGTGCGCTGACTGACGTTTAACTCTTCAGCAATTTCCCGGTTAGCTAAGCCTCTAGCCACGAATTGCACTACTTTCAGTTCGGTTGGGGTTAACTGTACATCGAAGGGAACTTGGATGCGGGAACCGTTTTCTCCTCCTTTTGCTTGGTGTTCTTTCCAGCGAATGGTTTGCTTGAGAGAAGATTCTACTTGCGCTACCAATTCTTCTGGCTCAAAGGGTTTGACCATATAGACATCAGCGCCTTTATTCAGACCTTTTACTCGGTCTGCGCTTTGTCCCTTAGCTGAAAGGAAGAGAACGGGAATCCAGCTGGTGCGTTCTGTTTGCCGGACTTGTTCCACAAAAGTATATCCGTCCATTTCCGGCATCATCACGTCACAGATGATCATGTCTGGAATATCCTGCTCTAAAATTTCCAGTGCTTCTCGACCATTTTCAGCGGTGATCACTTCATATCCCCGAAATTCCAAATAATCCTTCACCAGCAAAATGAGGTTGGGGTCGTCATCAATCAGTAGAAGTCGTTTGTGATCTTTCATGCTGGGTTCTTTCATAGCAGTGGCACTTGTCGCGCTTTGATGCATCAAGGTCTTGAATAGTTATCCTCTATGGTGGATTATTGAGATGTTGTGCTTTTTATTCCCACTTAACCTGCCTTTGGTTTGTACAAATCTTAAAAGTGGTGATAACTTTTAAGAAACTACATCTATCAACGGCAAAAGTCTAGTAAGCATACGTAGAGCATTAGTATGTATAATGCGCTATTATATATCGCTTTGAAAGTTGCGGGTGAAAAAACACCGATTAAATAATAATCATTTAAGTTAAAAAATAATTGGTGACTTTTAGATGCTCCTGGATAAAACCTACCCGCGCTTTCACCAAGCTTACCGCTTTTCCATATCCTTCAAAGGTTAGGCTTCTATTAGTTGTGTGCAAGAAGCTAGGGAAGTTTTTGGCAAAGGATGGACTAAAAACGCATATTCTTCAACCACCATTGACCTGACAAGTGTTTTTAGATAACCCTCGCTTCGGCTCGACGGAGTTGCTAGGCTTTTGCCTTACACCATCCGGGTGGGGAACCACCATTATCGGTCTATAACAACAAACTCGCAAGCAGTTGGCTTGATTTCTAAAGATGCAACAAGGACGGCTATCTTGTGGAAAACCGAGTTTTAGCTTTTCTTCGAGCGTTTCAAGTATTCCCAAGACTCCAGACTAGCTAGCATAGTGGACAGCACAGATAAAAACGTGTTGCAGAATTTTGGCAAGTCCTAAAGTTTCTCGGAAATTACTTATGGCTTTATTTTCTGGAGGTTTGGTGATTTTTGGGATTTGAGGACTGGACTTGATCACTAAGATTGTTACTCCTGATGGCGGCTCCCTGATTACTGTTCTATAACAATTTCCCAGCTTTGCAAATAAATTTGACCATATACAAATATTCGTAACTTTTAGAGCAAAACCAGAAAATTAAGATTTATTGAGTATTTTTACTTAAATATAGCGGCTCGCGGAAGTTCGGGAACCCGTACAACAGCAAATGTTGCAATTTCACGCTATGGTTAAGTAAATTAGCACTCAGGAGTTGAGAGTGCTAACTCTGGAGAAATTCGTATGGCAGCTGTATCTCTAAGCGTTTCCACAGTAAAACCGTTAGGCGATCGCGTATTTGTAAAAGTGAGCGCCTCTGAAGAAAAGACCGCAGGTGGTCTGTATTTGCCCGACACCGCTAAGGAAAAGCCTCAAGTAGGCGAAGTAGTTGCGGTCGGTGATGGCAAGCTCAAAGATGACGGAGCTCGTCAGGCGTTGGACGTCAAGGTGGGAGACAAAGTTCTCTACTCTAAGTACGCCGGTACTGACATCAAACTGGGCACTGACGAATACGTGCTGCTTTCTGAAAAGGACATTTTAGCAGTCGTTAGCTAATGGCTAATGGCTAAT
>CAZZXJ010000089.1:0-12488 GCA_964657905.1 uncultured Stigonema sp. | reverse complement strand
TAGCAATTAGCAATTAGCAATCACTTAACTCGAAAATTATGGCAAAGCGCATTATCTACAACGAGAATGCTCGTCGTGCCTTAGAACGAGGCATGGATATCCTGGCTGAGGCTGTGGCTGTTACCCTCGGTCCGAAAGGTCGTAACGTAGTACTAGAGAAAAAGTTTGGCGCACCGCAAATCATCAATGATGGTGTGACCATAGCAAAAGAAATTGAATTAGAAGACCACGTAGAAAACACTGGGGTTGCTCTGATTCGTCAAGCTGCTTCTAAGACCAACGACGCTGCTGGTGATGGCACCACAACGGCGACCGTTTTGGCTCATGCAATGGTGAAAGAAGGCCTGCGCAACGTTGCGGCTGGTGCAAATGCCATTTCGCTGAAGCGTGGTATTGATAAAGCTACCAACTTCCTGGTAGAGAAAATCAAAGAACACGCTCGTCCAGTAGGAGATTCCAAAGCCATTGCTCAAGTTGGTGCAATATCAGCTGGTAACGACGAAGAAGTCGGTCAGATGATTGCCCAAGCAATGGACAAGGTAGGCAAAGAAGGCGTGATTTCCCTGGAAGAAGGGAAGTCCATGATTACCGAACTGGAAATCACCGAAGGGATGCGCTTTGATAAAGGCTACATCTCTCCTTACTTTGCCACAGACCCTGAGCGGATGGAAGCAGTTTTCGATGAGCCTTTCATCCTGCTAACCGATAAGAAAATTGCCCTAGTACAAGACCTCGTACCAGTGCTTGAGCAAGTAGCACGTGCTGGTCGTCCTTTGGTGATTATTGCCGAGGACATCGAGAAAGAAGCTTTGGCAACCTTGGTAGTAAACCGCCTGCGCGGTGTACTGAATGTGGCGGCTGTTAAGGCTCCTGGCTTTGGCGATCGCCGCAAAGCAATGCTCGAAGACATTGCTGTCCTCACAGGTGGTCAATTAATCACTGAAGATGCTGGTCTGAAGCTGGAAAATACCAAGCTGGATGCGCTAGGTAAAGCTCGCCGCATCAACATCACCAAGGACAACACCACCATTGTTGCAGAAGGTAACGAAGCTGCTGTCAAGGCTCGTGTGGAGCAAATTCGCCGTCAAATGGACGAAACCGAATCCAGCTACGACAAAGAGAAGCTGCAAGAGCGTCTCGCTAAGCTAGCTGGTGGTGTCGCCGTGGTGAAGGTGGGTGCTGCTACCGAAACCGAAATGAAGGACAAGAAGCTGCGCCTAGAAGACGCTATCAACGCCACCAAGGCTGCTGTGGAAGAAGGTATCGTTCCCGGTGGTGGTACGACACTAGCTCACTTGGCTCCTCAGCTTGAAGAATGGGCAAAAAGCAACCTCAAAAATGAAGAGTTGATTGGGGCCTTGATTGTAGCTCGCGCCTTACCTGCTCCTCTGAAGCGGATTGCTGAAAATGCCGGTCAGAATGGTGCTGTCATTGCTGAGCGCGTGAAAGAGAAGGACTTCAATATTGGCTACAACGCCGCAACCAATGAATTCGTTGATTTGTTGGCTGCTGGTATTGTTGACCCTGCTAAGGTAACTCGTTCGGCTCTGCAAAATGCTGCATCCATCGCTGGTATGGTCTTGACCACCGAGTGCATCGTGGTTGACAAGCCTGAGCCTAAGGATAATTCTCCTGCTGGTGCTGGCGCTGGTATGGGCGGCGGCGACTTCGATTACTAATATTCTGTAGGTAGGGCTTTAGCCCTACTATTTTTCAAAACAGCTGCTTCCTCCGGGAGGCGGCTGTTTTTTTGTTTGAACGACGTACTGCAAAGCAGAAGCCGAACGCGAGTGCGGCGACCATAGGAGAAGGAAGAAGAGGAGGCGGGCGATCGCCTGATGGTAAAAATGCCATCGCTGCCCAGGATCTGTAGAGACGCGATTAATCGCGTCTCTACAATTAATCGCGTCTCTACAAACATTGACGGCATTTCCACGATGGTCAATAACTAGAATGCCGTGAATGTGGTTCGGCATGACAATAAATTCATCCAAATGAAAATCAGAGAAATGATTGGGAATTTCACGCCAGAACTCTTGGGCTAATTTGCCCTCTGTTGATAATTGCATTTCTCCACTTACCACATTACCGAAAAAACAATGACGCTTGTGGATGCAAATCGTGACAAAATATAATCCATTACTCGTATAATCCCAACCTTTCAAACGAGTAGACTCAATTCAATATTTATTTTTGAATAAGGTCATAAAACGATTTTTTACGTTAAGGTAATACAACCGTTTCTAACATATGGATAGAGACGCGATTAATCGCGTCTCTACTGAATTGGTTCTCTTTTTCCGTCACACCCATGACCCAAACCAACCCCGAACCGACACCCCTACACACACTCAACCCTCTCACCCGCTTCTCCGATAGAGCAACGGATTATGTAAAATACCGACCAAGCTACCCAGCCGCAGCAATTGATATTATCTTGGAAAGATTAGCACCGCCATCGCAACTTGTAGCAGCAGATATTGGTGCAGGTACAGGAATTTCTTCGCGATTGTTAGCCCAACGCGGAGTGCGTGTACTCGCCATTGAACCAAACGCGGCGATGAGAGAAGCTGGTGAACCTGATCCTTTAGTAGAATTTCGCGATGGAACAGCGGAAGTTACTAACCTAAGAGACGCATCTGTTGATTTGGTAACTTGTTTTCAAGCCTTTCACTGGTTCAACCCAGAACCTACCTTATTGGAATTCCGCCGCATTTTGAAACCATCGGGTCGCTTAGCTGTAGTGTGGAACAACCGAGATAAAAATGACCAGTTTACTGCTGAATATAGCGGACTGGTACGCGCAGCATCAAATAACCATCCGGGTGAGTCACGGATGAAATCGGAGGAACCATTGCTAGTGAGTCCGCATTTTTCCAACATCCGTGAATATACGTTTGTTAACAGGCACGAGTTAGATTTAACTGGACTTATTGGTCGTGCGATGAGTTCTTCCTACATCCCTCGTGAAGGAGTGGCGCAACAGCAACTCGTTGCCGATTTGCAAGACTTGTATCAGCGCGAGTGCAATCAGCATGGTTTTGTGTACATGGCTTATCTAACCAGCGTACACCTTGCCGAATCCATTGCCAACTTTTAGTCAACTTAATAGCTGGTTTAAAAATGGTGAAACCACGGTATGAGGGTTATTGTGAAGGAACCCCAACAAAATTACTCCGAGAAAAGTTCGGGGATATCGATGTTTATAACCAAAATGCAAAATCACTGCTCAACAAACAGTTGCTTATGGTCTAGCTTTGTTTCTCCAAAGTACTAGCGGCTTTTTCTCTATAAGCAAATAATTTTCAATAGTCTAAAAAATCAAGGTTATGTTATTCTAATTGTCCAAGATAAAAAGTTATTCAAATATTACCATGCTTACCAATGTGAAGACCACGCACAGGAAAAAAGACTGGTGAACAAATTCATTGGGGAGCTAGGTCTAGAGCTAGTATGGTATAAATATCTTACATCAACAAGCTTAAGAACACCTCTTGGAAGTGCTGAATTTGCAAAATTTGCCCAAGAAAAATTACCATTACTTCAGTATATGAGTCCAATGCTTCAGAAATATCTTGGTCAAAAACATGAGTCAAACTATAAATTAGATGATTATGTAATCTTAGGTAAAAAATCGTAATAGATTTAGTAGGGTGGGTAATGCCCACCATTACCGAAGTTGGTGGGCATTACCCACCCTACTAAATCTATTTAAAAATATTAATAATTTGTGAATCAACAGTGTAACCAGCAAAGAACAGCACAACATCCAGATGGCTGGCATGGAAAACTTAACCTAGTGTACGCCCATCGCCAAGGTACAACAGCACTAATTCACAATTCCCATCAAGCACCACTGAAAGTGCAACGCCCATTTTATCCAGAGGGGCAAGAAGTTTGTCATAGCGTGATTTTGCATACAGCCGGGGGTGTTGTGGGGGGCGATCGCCTGAGGTGCAACTTTCATCTCCAACCCAACGCCCAAGCATTAATCACCACAGCTACGGCAAGTAAAATTTATCGTAGTAACGGCACTCAAGCAAGACAAAGCATTGAAATACAAGTTGATGCTGGTGCTTGTTTAGAGTGGTTACCCCAGGAAACAATTGTTTTTAACGGTGCAATTTATCGGCAAGACTTACGGGTAGAATTAGCTACGGGAGCAAGTTGGTTAGGGTGGGAAATTACCCGATTTGGTCGCAGTGCCAGAGGAGAAAAATTTTTGCAGGGAGATTGGCGATCGCACACTGAAATTTGGCAGCAAGGCGTTCCCTTGTGGATTGATCGACAATGGTTACCCGCAAGCGATGAAGTTTTGCATAGTCCCCACGGCTTGTCGGGAAAACCAATTGTAGGTAGTCTAGCTTGGGTTGGGCAAGCTGTTTCACCGTCCATAGTTGAAAAAGCACGTTCGCTGTGGCATGGATCTGGGGAAGCAGGGGTTACTCTTTTAGGAAATGGATTATTGTGTCGATATCGTGGTTCTGTGACTTCGGAGGTGCGAAACTGGTTTATAAATGTTTGGCAGTTACTGCGTTTGTCTTTTTTAAGTCGTGGTAATTGTTTACCGAGGGTTTGGCTTCTTTGAACCACAAAGACGCGAAGGGCGCGAAGGAAGAGGTAGGAGATGCAACTGACGCCGCAGGAGAAGGATAAATTATTGATTTTTACGGCTGCTTTGTTAGCCCAAAGGCGGAAGGAAAGAGGTTTGAAACTGAATTATCCAGAGGCGGTGGCATATATTTCTGCTGCCATTTTAGAAGGTGCGAGAGACGGGCAAACAGTAGCCGAATTAATGAGTTATGGTACAACACTGTTAACGCAGGAGGATGTGATGGAAGGGGTGCCAGAAATGGTGCTTGAGGTGCAGGTGGAAGCGACTTTTCCTGATGGGACAAAGTTAGTCACAGTGCATAATCCAATTAGATAAATAAGTAGACACTAAAAACAGGGCGGGCAGGATGCCCACCCCACAATAAATTGATTCTTCTTGTGGGGTGGGCATCTTGCCCGCCCTATTCAAACACCTACTTAAAACTCACGCACTCGTAGCAAAGTATGATTCCAGGAGAATATATAGTTCAGTCCGGGGAAATAGAACTAAATGTCGGTCGTCCTACTGTGAAGTTGGGCGTGTCAAACACAGGCGATCGCCCAATTCAAGTCGGTTCCCACTTTCACTTTTACGAAGTCAACGCCGCATTAAACTTTGAAAGAGAACAAGCGCGAGGAATGCGTCTTGATATCCCCGCCGGAACCGCAGTCCGCTTTGAACCAGGCGACGAAAAAGAAGTAACACTCGTCCCCCTCGCCGGTACTCGCCAAGTCTACGGCTTCAACGCCAAAATAAACGACCACCTAGACACTTAAAAAACTCTCTTCCCTCTGCGCCTCTGCAGTTCAAAATCCTTCAGGAGTAACCATGACTTACAGAATGGATCGCCACGCCTACGCGGAAACCTTTGGTCCAACAGTAGGCGATCGCATCCGACTAGCCGACACAGAATTATTTATAGAAGTTGAACAAGACATCACCACCTACGGCGAAGAAGTGAAATTTGGCGGCGGTAAAGTCATCCGCGACGGGATGGGACAATCCCCCATTTCTAACGCTTCGGGCGCCGTTGATTTGGTAATTACCAACGCCTTGATTCTCGATTGGTGGGGTGTAGTCAAAGCCGATATCGGTATTAAAGATGGCAAGATATTTAAAATTGGTAAAGCCGGAAATCCTTATATTCAAGACAACGTAGATATTATTATTGGTCCTGGAACCGAAGCCTTAGCTGGGGAAGGAATGATTCTCACTGCTGGCGGTATCGACACCCACATTCACTTTATCTGTCCCCAACAAATTGAGGTTGCTATTGCTTCTGGCATTACTACCATGATTGGCGGCGGTACTGGTCCGGCTACAGGTACAAACGCTACTACCTGCACCCCTGGACCTTGGAATATTTACCGAATGCTACAAGCGGCTGATGCTTTCCCGGTGAACCTGGGATTTTTAGGTAAAGGCAACGCTAGCCAACCTCAAGGACTGGTAGAACAAGTGCAAGCGGGTGCAATGGGGTTAAAGCTACACGAAGATTGGGGAACTACGCCAGCAGCAATTGATACCTGTCTGAGTGTTGCCGATGACTACGATGTCCAGGTAGCAATTCACACAGACACGTTGAACGAAGCGGGATTTGTGGAAGATACGATCGCCGCTTTCAAAAAGCGTGTTATCCACACCTACCACACCGAAGGCGCAGGCGGTGGTCACGCACCGGACATTATTAAAGTTTGTGGTGAAGCTAATGTACTACCATCTTCCACCAACCCCACACGTCCTTACACCGTCAACACCTTAGATGAACACCTAGATATGCTGATGGTGTGCCATCACCTCGATCCAGGAATTGCCGAGGATGTCGCCTTCGCCGAGTCGCGCATCCGCCGCGAAACCATCGCGGCAGAAGATATTCTGCACGACCTTGGGGCATTTAGCATGATTTCTTCTGATTCCCAAGCAATGGGACGGGTTGGTGAGGTGATAATTCGTACCTGGCAGACAGCGCACAAGATGAAAGTGCAGCGGGGGGACCTCACCCCAACCCCTCTCCTTGTAGGAGAGAGGCAAAGAGGAGACAATTTCCGAGCTAAAAGGTATGTTGCTAAGTATACTATAAACCCTGCAATTACTCACGGTATTGCTCAGTACGTGGGTTCAGTCGAAGAGGGAAAACTGGCAGATTTGTGCTTGTGGCGTCCGGCGTTTTTTGGCGTGAAGCCGGAGATAGTCATTAAGGGAGGAATGATTGCTTGGTCACAAATGGGCGATGCCAATGCTAGTATTCCCACTCCGCAACCAGTGCATATGCGACCAATGTTTGGCAGTTTTGCAGGTGCGCGTCACTCCACTTCGTTAACTTTTGTTTCTCAAGCGACGTTAGAAAGGAAAATTCCCAATCAGTTAGGGTTGCAAAAAACGGCGGTTGCTGTTTCTGGAACACGCCAGTTGAGTAAGCGGGATATGAAGCTGAACGACGCGCTACCTCATATTGAAGTTGATTCGGAAACCTATGAAGTGAGGGCAGATGGAGAGTTGCTGACTTGTGAACCAGCGACAGTTTTACCGATGGCGCAGCGTTACTTCTTGTTCTAAAACCTCCTTGAATGCTTATGCCAGAATTGACAATTGCATGACCGAACAACGTACAGATTACGATAGTCCTTGGAAAGAAGTCATTGAACTATATTTTCCTCGCTTTTTAGAGTTTTTTTTCCCCCTAGCCTACGCCGAAATTGACTGGACACGACCCCATGAATTTCTGGACACAGAACTGCAACAGCTAGAACCGGATGCAGAAATTGGCAAGCGACTCGTCGATAAAGTGGCGAAGGTTTGGCTACTTGATGGCGAAGAGGCTTGGGTATTGGTGCATGTCGAAGTCCAAGGGCAGTATGATAGCCAATTTGGCAAACGGATGTACACATATAATTACCGTTTGTTTGACCGTCACAAACAGCGAGTCATTAGTTTGGCAGTTTTGGCAGACGAAGAAGCAAATTGGCGACCTTCAAGTTACAGCTATCAACTTGGGGGATGTCGCGTCAGTTTGGAGTTTCCCGTGGCGAAACTTTTGGACTATGAGGCGCAGTGGGAAACCCTAGAGCAAACCACCAATCCCTTTGGGGTGGTGGTGATGGCGCATCTTAAAACCAAGGCGACGCACCGAAACCCAGAAAGTCGGTTACAGTGGAAACTAAGCCTAGTAAGAAGGCTATTTGAACGAGGATATAGCCGGGAAGATGTTCTGGGGTTATTTCGCTTTATCGACTGGGTGATGGTGTTGCCAAAGGAGTTGGCGCGTAGTTTTAAACAAGAAGTGAGAAGTTACGAGGAGGCAAAGAGAATGCGGTACGTAACAAGTATTGAACGACTGGCAAAAGAAGAAGGAATGCTCCAAACTTTACAAGAAAATGTGATTAAAATCCTACAGACGCGGTTTGGAGTAGCACCTGAGCCAGTTGTGGAAGTCATCAATGGCATTGAGGATCAGTCTTTGCTGGAAACCCTCTTTACAAATGCAATTACCATTGGTTCTATAGAAGAATTCCAGCAGCTTCTCAACGAGAGTACATCTGAGGGAGAATTGTAAATAATCTTAATCCACAACAGGTTTCACAGCGCAGATGGAAGTAAAACTGCCTGGAATGGTTACAGTGCCGATCTCCTATGACCCAGATAATGGGCAAAAAGCATTTGTGCAGGACTTAGACACGCAGGAGGAGGAGTACCTATGACACAGCTAAATTTTCACGAGATGAGTAGGACAGAACTTCGCGCTTATATACTTGAACATCAAGATGATGAACAAGCTTTTCATGCTTATATGGACAAGCTGGGTACTGAACCTGTTTTGGCAACTGGAACTATAGCAGATCTTGAAGATACTACTCGTTTTTCTGAACTTCTTGAGAGAGTTCAAAAGACTAAGCAGGAACGTAGAAGTTCTGATTTTTAGTGATCGCCTCTCCCAAATTTCAGCACGAATAGACAACTACTCGACTATCCTCATGCTTTCTTTCATCGCTGCAAATCGCTCTCGCCAAGTGCCATTTTTTTTGAGATAATTTGCGATAGATTCATCATCAAAAACCTGATTCGCTAAGTCTAGAAATTCTTGTCTCTCTTCTGTGGTGAGAGTATCGTTGTTGTTGAGATTCCCCACTGACAGATGAGGATTACCTCCAGCATCTAAATGTCGTTGCCTTGCGATGCTTCCAAGTTTGACCATTCGGCATACTTGCTGTTGTTTGCTATTACCGTTAGTTGTTGTCATCGCCTTGAACCCACTCTATAGGATAAATTTCTCCATCTTGGGTGATTACTGCTACTGGTAAAACAATTCCTAACATTCCACCTATTAAGAAACCTAATAATAACCATCCCAATTGCGGTTGTTTTATGGAAATCCATATAAAAGAATATGCAGGTAAGTCCATTATAATTAGCATGGTCAAAACTGCAAAACTTAAAAAATTACTAATTAAAACAGCAAAATTGTTTAAAAAATTCTCAATGTAATAATATAAAAATCCTATGTAAGGTAATATCAATAAAATTACTACAATTATTATTAATAAGTTAGAAATTTTAATTATATTATTGGAATATTTGACAATTTTTATGATAATTTCTCTAAAATTTGGAATAATTAAAATCATCAATAAAGTCAGAATAAACCCAATATTGGCAGAGCGTAAAACAATATCTTGAATAGTTATCTTATGTGCATTTTTAAGGACTATATCAAAAAAGTCTATATGATGCTTTTGAAAGCAAGTGATTTAAGGTAAGTCAAATTATTTCTACAGTAAGTTGATATAAGTTTTTGTGTAAAGAATCTTTCTTCGGTTGGAGGTCAAATTAGGAAACACATCAAAATAATGACACCAATAAAGTATTTTTTATAACAATTTACTTTTACTATATATCTTTCCGCCCCATGAGTTCACAATCTTCTCAATCTGACACAATTCTCGTTGTAGATGATTCTCCTGATAATGTGTTTTTAATCAGAACCATTTTGGAGGAGGAAGGCTACACAGTTAGTACTGCAGAAAATGGTGCTTATGCCTTGGAAAAAATCGTCCAATCTCCTTGTGACTTAGTATTGCTGGATCTGATGATGCCGGGAATAGACGGGTACGAAGTTACTAAGCGGGTACGTGAAAATACGGAATTGCCTTTTATCCCAATTCTGCTGATTACCGCCCATGACTCACCTAATGTCGCTCATGGATTAGACTTGGGTGCTGATGATTTTATCCGCAAACCTGTCACAGTGGACGAATTGCTGGCACGGGTACGATCGCTCCTCCGTCTCAAGCACAGTATAGATGAACGTGATGAAATCGCCCGCCAACGGCAAGATTTTGTCTCCCGCCTGACCCACGACTTACGCACTCCCTTAGTGGCGGCTGACCGGATACTACTACTGTTTCAACAGGGAGCATTGGGAGATCTATCACCGCAAATGCAGGAAGTAATTGACATTATGGCTCGCAGTAACAGCAACCTGCTGCAAATGGTCAATACCTTGCTGGAAGTTTATCGCTTTGAAGCTGGTCGCAAAACTCTAGCTTTTCAACCAGTTAATCTACACCAGTTACTAGAAGAGGTCGCTAAAGAATTGACTCCTTTAGCTGAAGAAAAGCGGCTTTCAGTCAATCTGGATTTAGGTGAGGAAATTATCAGCATCATGGGCGATCGCTTAGATTTGCATCGTTTATCCACCAATCTCGTAGGTAATGCGATTAAATTTACCGATATCGGTTCAGTGACCATCCGCTTGAAAAGCGCCACTGCTGCTGATGACAGCATTACAATTGAGGTAGCAGATACAGGTTCAGGTATTCCCCTTGAAGAGCAAGCAATCTTGTTTGAAAGATTTCGCCAAGGAAGCCACAAGCGTTCTGGTAGTGGCTTAGGACTGTACCTTTCTCATCGAATTGTGGAAGCGCATCAAGGCAGCATTCAGGTGAATTCAGAGGTCGGTAAAGGTAGTGTATTTATTGTACGTCTACCTATAAAACAGTGATAATTATATCAATTTTGGATTTTGAACCGCAGATGGACGAGCCAGTGCGTTGATGAGGCAGCGCTGTAGGAGGGTTTCCCGACAGAGGCGACTGCCGAAAGGGTTCCCCGCGTTGAAGCAACTGGCGTGCAGATGGACGCAGATAGTATTATCCGCGTCCATCTGCGTCCATCTGCGGTTGCAATTTTGGATTAAGCAATCTTTGCTGGTGAGGAAAAAAGATGAGGACTGAAGTATTAACGACTGACATTATTTGCAAGCAACGTGATTTTTTTCAAACTGGGAAAACAAAAGATATTAATTTTCGCTTTCAACAACTAAAAACTTTAAAAAAAGTAATAATTGAATACGAATCAGCAATTTTTCAGGTATTAAAGGCAGATTTAAATAAACCTGAACTTGAGACTTTTGCTACTGAGACAGTCTTGATTTTAAAAGAAATTGACTACGCTATTAAACATCTCAAGTCTTGGACTAAGCCTCAGAAAGTAGCAGTTCCCGTTCAACTCTTACCCGCTTGGGCAAGAATTTATCCAGAACCGCTGGGGGTAGTTTTAATTATTGGTTCTTGGAACTACCCATTTCAGCTAATTATTGCACCGCTTGTAGGGGCGATCGCAGCCGGAAACTGTGCAATTCTCAAACCCTCAGAACTTGCTCCCCATACATCTCGCATTGTATGTGAGATGCTCCTCAAACATTTTGACCAGGCGTATATTGCAGTGGTAGAAGGAGGTGTGGAAACTAGTCAGCAACTACTAGCAGAAAAGTTTGACCACATCTTTTTTACTGGCGGCATAGCTGTAGGCAAAATAGTCATGGAAGCAGCAGCAAAACATCTCACGCCTGTTACTTTGGAATTAGGCGGCAAATCTCCTTGCATCGTAGATTCTGACGTCAATATTGAACTGACTGCCAGACGCATTACTTGGGGCAAGTTTATTAATGCTGGACAAAGTTGTATCGCACCTGACTATGTTTTAGTTAATAAAGCTATCAAGGAAAATTTGTTAGATGCTATTCAAGGGTGCATCCAAGAATTTTATGGCAACAATCCAGCTAACAGTTCTGATTATGGCAGGATTATCAATCATCAACACTTTGAGCGGTTGGTTAATCTCCTGAAAGATGGCAAAATCATTATTGGAGGACAAACTAACCCAACAGAGCGTTATATTGCCCCCACAGTTATTGATCGTGTCTCCTTGACAGATTCCGTGATGCAAGAAGAAATTTTTGGTCCGATTCTGCCTGTAATTGAATATACAGATATTACAGAGGCGATCGCCATGATTAACTCTAGACCCTCACCCTTGGCTTTGTACTTATTTTCTAATAACAAAAACCTGCAACAGCGAGTCTGCCAGGAAACTTCATCTGGTGGAGTAGGCATCAACAACACAATGATGTATATGAGTGTCTCATCTCTACCATTTGGAGGTGTAGGTAATAGCGGGCTCGGTAGCTATCACGGTAAAGCCAGTTTTGATACCTTTTCTCATCACAAAAGTGTTTTACACAAACCTTTCCTACTGGACTTTAAATTTGTATACCCTCCCTATAAGGGCAAATTGTCTTGGCTGAAGCGACTTCTTGGGTAAGGAATGGCTAATTGTTCATTGCAAATAGCCATTAGCCAATACTATTAAAAGCTGCTGTAACGTTCCTCTGCCCAAGGTTCGCCACGGCGGTTGTAGCCATTACGCTCCCAAAAACCAAGTTCCTCACTTTCTAGAAATTCTAAAGCATTGACCCACTTGGCACTTTTCCAAGCGTAGAGGTGGGGAACAACGAGCCGCATGGACCACCCTGTTCTGTAGGTAACGGTTCACCAAATACATAATTTACTTTTTATTATGATGTTCACTAATGGGTTATTGATAATCGCTAATCGCT